>CALECP010000142.1 GCA_937949915.1 uncultured Anaerolineae bacterium | reverse complement strand
CCCGGCCGCAGGTGAATGGCTGGTGCGTTTCAATAGTGATCGTGCCGCCTATGATCCCGCGTTTGGGGACGGCGCGGCCGATGATGTAACAGCCACGCCAGACGACGTGAACGGTATGCCATTTGCGGCCGCCATCACCGTCGCCCCCTATACCGCGCTCATTTATTCGCAAAACAAATAAAAGCGAGTGTGAAAAGCAAATAAAAATAGTGTGGTGTTTTACGCCACACTGTTTTTTGTTTTCATGCTAGGCGTGTTTGATCCCGTTTACAAACAAGCGCAACCCATCAAACCCATTTTCCCCGCGATGACGGCCGGGATTTTGCCACGCGAAAATATGATTTTCAGGATGCGGCATCAAGCCCAGCACGTTGCCCGCTCGATTGGTGATTCCAGCGATGTCCAGCACCGAGCCATTCGGATTGAATGGGTAATGCTCGCCCCGATACGTCAGCGCGATCAAGTTGCGTTCAGCCAGCAGTTGCGCCACATCATCGCTGACAGTCATAAACCGCCCTTCGCCGTGTGCGACTGGGCAATGAATCGGTTCAGTCATCCCCTGTGTAAACACGCACGGGCTGGCGGGATTCGGCTCAAGGTAGACCCAGCGACACTCGAAATGACCGCGCTCGTTGTAGGTAAGCGTAATCTGGCGTTGGTCGGCCGTCTCCTCATTGCCGTCCACATCAAATACGTTCGCTTTGACCAACGTTTGGAAGCCATTGCAGATGCCGATAGTCGGCCGACCGTCGGCCACAAAAGCGCGTAACTGCTCACCGAGTCTGTGTTGCAGTTCGGCCGAAAACAGCACCCCCGCACCCAGATCATCCCCATAGCTAAAGCCACCTGGTACAACCAACATGCCATAATCAGCCAGCGTTCGTTCTCCCGCCAAAAGCTGATTGAGATGGATAATTTCCGGCGTTCCCCCCGCCAATTCACACGCCAACGCTGCATCCCGATCCCGGTTTGTGCCATTCGCATGAAGAATAGCAACACGGGGCGCGGCCGTTTGGGCATGGCTTGTAACAAATGGGTATGTGCCACTTGTCGCTCGTTGCTCGTCGCTCGTCGTTGCCTTTACGCTGCCGCGCCACGCCGTTTCGATTTCGTCTAACGTTGCGTCTAGCACGATGTCACCATCGTAACCGGTGACGCGCACGATGCTATCTGGCACAACCTGACCCACTTTCGCCGCTTTTTCGGCGACCATGATCAGGTTGAACGCTTCTTCGTTTTCGGGCGCGACTTCGATGACGAAGCGGCCGATGCTCTCGCTAAACAGCAAAATATCATCATGCGCCACGTCTGCCACCAGCTCTTTGAGGCTGATTTCCGCGCCTAGCCGTCCTGCCAGAGCCATTTCTGACAATGCCACACCGAGACCGCCTTCACACAGATCATGACACGCTTCGACTAACCCTTTTTTGATGGCGCGGTGCAGGGTGCGATACCGTTGCAATCCTTCGAGCAATGGCTGCGGGGCTGTGCCGCCCGTTTCGCCATGCAGAATGGCGTAATAACTGCCGCCCATTTCGTTGCTCGTT
The DNA here is from genome assembly GCA_937949915.1 of uncultured Anaerolineae bacterium. GTDB lineage: Bacteria > Chloroflexota > Anaerolineae > Promineifilales > Promineifilaceae > CALECP01. Next base: position 2,020 of record CALECP010000142.1, on the reverse strand, counting down.
TCGCCCAGCACGTACAAGCTGTTGCCCGCTTGCTTGAAGTCCATCGTCACCGTCTGGTTCACGTCTGGCACAATGCCGAGCGCACTGATCAAAATCGTGCCTGGAATGGCGTGTTTTTCGCCGTCCGCACCCACGTATTCATTGTTGAGGCTGTCTTTGCCAGAGATAAAGGGGGTGCGATACGCCACGGCCGCATCGTGGCAGCCTTGTGTACAGCGTACCAGTGCGCCCAAACGATCTGGCAGCAACGGATTGCCCCAGCAGAAATTATCGAGAATCGACACTTCATCTGGATTTGCGCCGACGGCGACCAAGTTTCGCATCGCTTCATCGACGGCCGCCCATGCCATCGCATACGGGTCGATTGCGCCGTAGGTGGGACAGATGCCGTTTGACAACGCGAACGCACGGGTCGAATCAGGCGCAAGGTGCAGCGTGTCTTGTGGCACGATCACGGCCGCATCGCTAGGGCCATGGTCAGCCACGCCGACAAATGGCTTGACGGCCGTGCCGGTTTGTACTTCGTGATCGTAGCGGCGCACCACATCTTCTTTGCTGCGAATGGTCGGGTGCGCGAGCAATTTTAAGAGCGCGTCTTTGGCTGGCATCAGGTCTGTGACGGCCGCGGCCGATGGCGCGGGATAATCCCATGTCGCGGTCAGTTGGCGCGTCGGCAAACCGTCATGCAAAAAGTCCATCGTCAAATCGCCCACCAGCGTCTCGCCGTAAAACAGGCGCATCCGTTTGCTGCCGTCAAACTCGCCCAAAACAGTCACTTCTACGTCTTGTCCGTCAGCAATCGCTTGCACTTGCGGCAATTTTTCCGGCGGCACAGCGATCACGATGCGCTCTTGTGCTTCACTGAGCCAAATTTCCCACGGCCGTAAACCGGGGTACTTGAGACCCGCATTTTTCAGTTGCACCGTCGCGCCCACTTCCTCGCCCATCTCGCCCACAGAGGACGACCAGCCGCCTGCGCCGCAATCGGTGATGGCGGTGTACAGTTGCGCGTCGCGGCATTTGAGCAGCACTTCTAGCACTTGCTTTTCCATAATCGGATGCCCGATCTGGACGCTTGATCCGGCGATTTCGCTGGTGGTCTGATCCATTTCCATGCTGGAAAAAGTCGCACCGCGCAAGCCATCCCGGCCGACTCGGCCGCCCAAACTGACGATCAAATCGCCCACTTCGGCATCATTGCGATGGCTGCCATGCGGCAAAATTCCGACACAGCCACAATAAACGAGCGGGTTCGACGTGTAGCCTTCGTGGTACACAATCGCGCCGTTGACCGTGGGAATACCCATTTTGTTGCCGTAATCTTCGATGCCGTGAATCACGCCATCCGCAATGCGCGAAGGGTGCAAAACGCCTTCTGGCACGTCGGCAATCGGCATATCTGGCATACCGAAACAGAGGATGTCGGTGTTCGCTATCGGCCGCGCACTCACACCCAAAATGTCCCGAATCACGCCGCCCACACCAGTATTCGCCCCGCCAAACGGTTCGAGCGCGGAGGGATGATTATGCGTTTCTGCCTTGAAGGCGAGGTCGAAATTGTCGTCGAAGCGCACGATCCCCGCGTCATCGACAAACGTGGAGCGCACCCAGGGTTTGTTGATTTTTTCGGTGGCGGCAACGATATATGTTTTCAGCAAGTTGTGAATCGTTTCGGTGTTGCCGTCGGGGCCGGTGTAGTCGATGGTCGCCCGAAATGTTTTATGGACGCAATGCTCGCTCCATGTTTGCGCCAGCATTTCTAGTTCGACATCGGTCGGTTCGCGCCCTTCGCTTTGGTAGTAGGTGCGAATCGCTTGCATCTCGGCCAAATCCATCGACAGGCGGCGTTCTTTGCTGATGGCGAGGAGTTCGTCGTCGTCTGCTTCGGTCAATGGGATGCTTTCTACGGTGTCGTCTTCGGCCGAATCTTCGACAAAGGGCGGCGTGATCGGCCGGTCAATGCTGACTTGCTGCACAACGGTGTTGGCCAACACACGGGTGGCTAGCGGTGCAAGATGAT
>CALECP010000141.1 GCA_937949915.1 uncultured Anaerolineae bacterium | reverse complement strand
CACCGAAGCGGAAGTGCGCGACATCTTGATCAGTGCGATGCAGGCGACACCGCGCTTTTGTCGGCTCACCCGCGTCATCCGCGACATTCCCACAACCAATGTGGTGGCTGGCAACAAAAAGGCGAATTTGCGCCAGTTGGCCGCGCAGGAGATGGAACGGCGTGGGCTGGTGTGCAAAGATATTCGCAGCCGCGAGATTCGGCGGGACAAAGTGGCGATTGACACACTCATCCTCAACGATTTGATCTACGAAACAGATGCGACGACAGAGCATTTTTTCAGCTTCGATACGGCCGATGATCGTCTCGCCGGGTTCTTGCGCCTGTCGCTGCCCCATCGTGATCAATTGTTGCCACTGCCCGAACTCGCCGACTGTGCCATGATCCGCGAGGTACATGTGTACGGCCCCGCGCTCGCTATCGGCGGCAACAGTCAGGGGGACGCGCAGCATATCGGGCTGGGGGCGCAATTGATCGGCCGTGCCAAAACGCTGGCAAAAGCGGCCGGATACAGTGATCTCGCCGTCATCAGTGCCGTCGGCACACAGCACTATTACGAAAAACACGGCTTCCAAGTGGATAGCTTGTATATGAAAGTTCGCCTGTAGCCGCCATGACAGTTTGCCAATCAAAAGGGGATGGATACACTCTATGGTTGCACTGTGCCTGTTTTCACAGGCTGGTGACAAATAATTATGAGTGAGCATTGGTACACCCTCCACGTCAAGCCACACAAAGAGCGTTTTGTGTACGGTCAGCTAATCGCGCAAGAGCTAGAGGCGTATCTGCCACTTGTCAAAGTCAACCCCGTTAATCCGCGTGCGGCAAAGGTGCGGCCGTGGTTTCCCGGCTACCTGTTCGTCCGCATCGACCTAGAGATGGAAGGCGTAGATCGCCTAGCCTGGATACCGGGCGCACACCGGCTGGTTAGTTTTGATGGCGAACCAATGGTTGTGCCAGACCTTTTTATCCGCCACTTGGACGAACGTCTGACCGACATCGAAATAGGTGGCGGCATGATGCTGAACAAGCTGGAAAAAGGGGATACGGTCAAAATTCAGTCGGGGCCATTTTCAGGCTACGAAGCGATTTTCGACCGCAAGGTCAAAGGGAATGAGCGCGTCGTTGTTTTGATGAAATTTCTCAATGATCGCTATCAACATGTCCAACTCGATGCTGGCTTAATCGAAAGAGTGAAGCAATAACAGATGAAAATTTTGGTGACAGGTGCGGCTGGCTTTATCGGCAGTCACGTTTCAGAAAAATTGCTCCAGCGGGGCGATACGGTTGTCGGTTTCGACAATTTTGACCCTTACTATCCCATCGAACGCAAGCACGCGAATGTCGCTATTTTGCAACAGCACCAAGCGTTTCGGATGCACACGGCCGACCTACGGGATCGCCAGGGCATTCTCGATCTGTTTGTGCAAGAGCAGTTTGATGGCGTTGTCCATTTGGGCGCACTGGCAGGGGTACGGGATGCGATTGAACGCCCTGCCGAGTATGTGGATGTCGATCTCAATGGCTCACAAAATTTGATGGACGCGGCCCGGTTTAACGGCGTGGGCAACTTTGTGTTCTCGTCTACATCGTCGGTGTATGGCGATACGGAGCGCATCCCGTTTGTGGAAGATGACCCGTGCGACCGCGTGAAGCAACCATACGCGGCCGCCAAACGAGCGGTCGAGATTTTGGGCTACTCGTACCATTATCTGTATGATTTGAACTTTACGGCGTTGCGCTTTTTCACCGTGTATGGGCCGCGTAACCGGCCGACGATGATGGCGCATTTGCTGGCCGATAGTATTGTGCTGGGCAAAGAGATCGCCCTGTATGACGGTGGTGATATGTACCGCGATTGGACGTATGTCGAAGATACGGCCGATGGCGTGATCGCCGCGCTAGACCGGCCGCTGGGCTACGAGATCATCAATCTCGGCCGGGGCGAACCGACCCAGCTCAAGCGTTTTGTCGAGCTGATGGAAACGGTAGCAGGCGGCCGTGCCAATCTCGTCACCCAACCCCGTCCGGCGGCCGACATGCAGCGCACGTTCGCTGATATAACAAAAGCCCGTACTCTCCTCGGCTATGATCCCCATGTCTCTATCGAAGAAGGGGTTCGCCTATTTTGGGAATGGTACGAAAAAAATATGATTCAGACAGAGGAATTATTGTGACCAACTATAAAGAGCAATTATTGAAAAAAATCGCTAACAAAGAAGCGATTGTCGGCATCGTGGGGCTGGGCTACGTCGGGCTACCATTGGCAGAAGCGTTCTGCGAAGCAGGCTTGCGCGTGATCGGCATGGACATCAGCGAAGAAAAAGTGGCGATGCTGCGTTCTGGCAAAAGCTATGTCGAAGATGTGCCGTCTAACGTGATTGCGCGGCTTGTCTCATCGGGCAAACTGCGCGCAACAACCCAGTATGCTGACCTTGCCGAAGCGGACGCGATTTGCATTTGTGTCCCCACGCCGTTGCAAAAGAACCGCGACCCCGACATTTCGTATGCCCAGCAAGCAGGACAAGGCGTTGCGCCATTTGCGCGGGGCAAGCTGATCTCATTGGAAAGCACCATTTATCCGGGCGGCACAGAAGCATCTTTGTTCCCGTACCTGCTCAAAAACTTGACGGTCGGTGAAGATTTATTTGTCGCGTTCTCGCCCGAACGGATCGATCCCGGCCGGACAGACTACACGGTGCGTACCACGCCCAAAGTGGTCGGCGGCGCAACACCCAATTGTCTCGAAGTGAGCATGGCACTGTACGGCACGATTGTCGATAATCCAGTGCCAGTTTCTAGCCTAGAAGCGGCCGAATTGGTCAAGTTGCTCGAAAACATCTTCCGCATGATCAACATCGGACTGGTCAACGAAATGGCGTTGATGTGCAATCGCTTGGGTGTCAATGTGTGGGAAGTGATCGACGCGGCCGCGACGAAACCTTACGGCTTCATGAAGTTTACACCCGGCCCCGGCATCGGCGGTCACTGCATCCCCATCGACCCGCATTATCTCAGTTGGACAATGCGCGGACTCGATTACACCCCCCGCTTTATCGAATTGGCGACTGACATCAACACCCACATGCCGGAACATGTCGTCACCAAAGTGGCGGACGCGCTCAATGAAGATGCGAAAGCACTGAATGGCAGCAACATCCTCATTTTGGGCATCGCGTACAAGCCCGGTATCTCGGACGTGCGCGAAAGCCCGGCCCTGCACATCATCGATCTGCTGCGCGAGAAGAAGGCGAATGTGTCGTATCACGATCCGTATGCCGCTTCTTTGCAGGTGGATGACGATGTGTTAACTTCTGCAACGCTAGATGCAAAGACAGTGGCTGCGGCCGATTGTGTCGTCATCGTCACCAATCACAAGGAGTACGATTGGGCATTTGTAGGCAAACATGCGCGAGTGGTAGTCGATACGCGCAACGCGATGAAAGCTGTGACCGATGCGCGGGTGATCGGCATTTAACTGCGGCGGGGGACACGATGAATCGTGTCCCTACGGTGCATTATTTAAGGGAAAAATATGCGTGTATTAGTAACTGGCGGTGCCGGTTTTATCGGGTCTCATTTGGTCGATGCGTTGATCGCACGGGGCGACAGCGTGCGGATATTGGATAACTTTTCGACGGGCAGTATGGACAATGTGAATGCTGCGGCCGAGCTTGTCCAGGGGGATGTCAGCGATTGGGAAACAGTCCGCACGGCCGTCACCGATTGCGATCTTGTTTTCCATGAAGCGGCGTTGGTCAGTGTGCCATACTCAATTGAGAACCCCACACTGAACCATGAAACAAATGTGACAGGCACATTCAACGTGTTTGAGGCGGCGCGACAAGAAGAGATTCGGCGCGTGGTGTATGCCACGTCATCGGCCGTTTATGGCAATCGGCCGGGATTGCCCAAGCTGGAAAGCGATCCCCCTGCGCCCATCTCCCCGTATGCGGCCGCCAAATTAATGACGGAACAATACGCGGCCGCCTTTAACGCTTGCTACGACATCGAGTGCGTCGGGTTGCGCTACATGAATGTGTACGGGCCGCGTCAAAATCCCGGTTCGCCCTACTCTGGTGTGTTGTCGATTTTTGCGGAACGCGCAATGAAAGGACAAGGCGTAACAGTGCATGGCGACGGTGGGCAAACGCGCGATTTTGTCAATGTGCGCGATGTGGTGCAAGCGAACTTGCTGGCAAGCACGGCCGCTTTTGATCCGGCCGCGTGTATCTTCAATGTGGGGCTGGGCGAGCAAACAAGCCTCAATCAAATCGTTGATGTGCTGGGTACGATCACTGGTGCGCCACTGGCCGTGACGTATGGAGATGAACGGCCGGGCGATATTCGCCATTCGTGCGCCGACATCACCCAAGCACGACAAACGCTCTCTTTTGATCCCCAAGTTGATCTATTGACGGGTCTACGCGAAACGCTGGCGTGGTTTGAGAGCTGATCTGACTGTGTAGAATGGGTCAAATTGATTTGTAGAGGACGATTTTCTGTCTCGGTTTCACCCGGCGTTGAAACGCACGGTCTGTCTGGTGAAAAACCCGTTTGAAACGGGTTTCTACCAAGAAATTATGTCTGAATTTCTCGCGCTTCAACCTCCTGAGAAAGCTCTTGCCATATTGCTGGATGCGTTTGATCCGGCCGTACAAACCGAACCCACCACCACGGCCGACGCGCTCCACCGCGTAACGGCCGTGCCGATCACCACCCCCTTTTCACTCCCCGCCTTCCCCCGTTCCACCGTCGATGGGTACGCTGTCCGTGCGGCCGATACACATGGCGCAAGCCCCTCGCTGCCTGCCTATCTCACTCTGGTGGGCGAAGTGCCGATGGGGTCTGTCCCCGCTTTCACAGTGCGGCCGGGCGCGTGTGCGCTCATCCATACGGGCGGCATGTTGCCCCCCGGCACAGACGCGGTGGTGATGATCGAGTACACGCAGCAGATCGCTACTAGCCAGACTGAGATCGAGATTTTGAAGGCGGCTGGGGTGGGCGATAGCGTTTTGCAAATCGGGGAAGATGTACAAGCAGGTGAGCGCGTCATCGAACCGGGGGTGCGGATACGGGCGGCCGAGATCGGCGGCTTGATGGCGTTGGGATTTGACCAGGTGACGGTCGCACAACGGCCGCGCATCGCTATTTTGTCGAGTGGAGATGAGCTGATCACGCCGGGACGGCCGATCTTGCCAGGGCAAATTTACGACATCAACAGCTACACGCTCCGCACCCTGATCACGCAAACGGGCGGCATTCCGGTCAACTACCCGATCATCCCAGACCGCATCGACGCATTCCGCGCCACCGCCCAGCAAGCTCTCGCAGAGAACGACATGGTGATCTTCACGGCCGGATCGAGCGTCAGTGTGCGCGATTTAACGGCGCAAACGATCAACGAATTGGGCGCACCGGGCATTTTGGTGCATGGGGTCAATGTGCGGCCGGGCAAGCCGACCATTCTCGCCATCTGTGGCGACAAACCGGTGATCGGGCTACCGGGCAATCCGGTGAGCGCATTGGTGATCGCCCGTCTGTTTGTCGTGCCTGTGATCGAGCGTTTGCTGGGCGTACAAAAAACTCCGATCCGGCCGACCATTACCGCACCACTCACCATTAATCTGGCTTCACAATCAGGGCGCGAAGATTGGGTCGCGGTGCGTGTGACAAAAGAGGGCGCGGCCGAGCCTGTGTTTGGCAAAAGCAATCTGATTTTTACCCTGGCACATGCGGATGGGCTGATTCGGATTCATCCAGATGCGAATGGGATTGCTGCCGGGTCGGCCGTGCAGGTGCATTTGCTGTAAATTTAGTCGCGGGTGATGTAACCTTCGATGTAGCCGTGCGGCTCGTCGGCCGGGGCGAAAATCGTGTTGTCGTTTTCCATACCGAAGCGCGACAAATCGAAGCCGAAATGATGGACGTTCGGCATCCATAATTTGATGTCGGTGATGGCTGGCACGGCCGCCAGTGCATTGTTGCCCATCTCGTGTAGCGTGTGCTGCACAGACGCGCTTTGATGGTGGGCAAAGGTATGGAGCATTGCTTCCCGGATGGCGCTATAGTCGGTGTCAAAATCGGCACGAACATCTCCCCACGTCCACAGTGCCGTTAAATTGGTGGCCATGATGCGGTCAGTTTCCTCTGGCAAAACAGTGTATTGATCTTTGAGAAAGCCGACAAAACCAGAGCCTGTTGTCTTCAAAATCGGCAATGCGTCGATGCCAGATTGCAGCGTCAGTGTGCCTGTGCGGCCGCGTTCTACCCGCGTCATGCGTATTTCCGGCCGGGCAGCGAGAAAGGCGTGAGGGTGCGGTGCGCCGTCAAATTCCATGCGCTTCCAGGGCGTTTCGGTGAGGGTGATGGTGGCGGTGTGCGCGGCCGGGGCATGGTCGAGATAGTGGGCAGACAAGTCGAGTGCGAACTGCTCAATCGTCGCTAATGGATGATCTTTTGCCAGCGCATACACCGTGTTTTTGATGGTGTCAGTCGGCAATACCGTGCTGTTATCGCCGTCGGTGTAGGCCGCATCAAACGCCCCCGCCAGCACGATGTCGGCCGTGATCTCTTGAAAGTGATGAGCCGTCTGTGTGCGCGTGATTTTCGAGAGCCGCACACGCGATTTGCCATAAGCGTTGGTAGTCAAATGGGTCATTTAGCTGCCTCTATATGTGGAATAGCCGAACGGGCTGAGTAAAAGCGGAACGTGGTAATGTTCGGCCGGATTGTCGATAGTAAAAACGATAGACACGAACGGGTAAAACGCATTGCCATCGGCAAAGTAATCTTCGACGACGAAGGTGATCTGATATTGTCCGGCCGTCAATGTGCCGGGGAGCAGTAGATCGGTAATGCGGCCGTCTGCGTCGGTCACGCCATTGGCGATTTGCTGCCAGCCATTGTCAGACCAGATGGCGAGGCTAACCGGAATAGCGGCCGCCGGACGGCCGAGCGCGGTGTCGAGTACGTGGGTGGTTATCGGGCTTTTCATGTTTCCTCCGCAAGTAATTTGTCAAGGCGAATACGGGTGATTTTGCGCTGTTCGGCCGCCGCGATCAGCAATTCGGCCGGGGGGGGATTGTCGATACGGCCGTGCAGCAATGCGAGCATTTGCGCGGCCGATTTGCCGGTGGCACAGACGATAAAAATGAAGCCAAACCGCGCTTCGTACCGGGCGTTACCGTCTGCCAATGCTTGCAGCGTTGCGTCGGAGGCAGTATTGACTCCTGCTTGCTCCCCTTCTGACCAGGCGGCCGTTTGGGCAAATTTTTCACGCAATTGGTCTACATCGCCGATCTTGGGGTGGTGCGTAAACGCCTCGCGCCAATCATCATCTGACAATGCCCACCAGAGCCGTTCGGCCGTGGCGTGTAGATGATCGGCCGATGCAAAAGGGGCGGCCGCCATCATGCCATCAACCCAACGAGATGCACCACAGCAGCGCGTCAGGGCGACTTTTGTTGGTTGTACACGCATCGCTAAAACTCGATCTCGATCCCTTGTTTTTCCTTGCCACCGCGAATATCAAATTGGGTGTGATTTAATGGAATAAGGCGCACTCGGCCGCTCTTATAGTCCAGCCGAATGTAATCATCCCCAACATCTGTAATCGTCGGACACATCCGGCGCGGTTTGGCATCGTCATCCCGCAACTGCAATATCATGCCGGGGTGTGTGCTAACAATTAAAACGGAACGGTCGATATAACCTCTCAAAATTTCTGCATACGTCATTTTTTACCTCTTGTTGTTTGGAAAACAATGCATCGTGTAACATGCGCTCAGGCGATAAACGCCTTTTCTGATGGTTGTCACTATAGCAACATTTTTCTGTTTGGCGAAGAACTCACAATCTCAACAAACAGCATCACCGCATAAATTGATAGAGACGTGCGGCCGCCATTGCCCCGATGATCGGCCCCAAAATATAGGCGAGAAGATGGGAGAAATCGGCCGCCACCAACGCCGGGCCCAAACTCCGCGCTGGGTTCATGCTCGCCCCTTGCAACGGCCCCGCAAACAGCGCATCGAACCACACCGTCGCACCAATCGCCAGCCCAGCCACTTGCCCAGACGCACGCGCATCGGTCGCCACTGCCATAATCACCAGCATGAGGAAAAAGGTGAGCAAAATCTCCCACACGAACGCGGTCATAAAGCGATCATCAAGCGGCCGGGTGACACCGAGATTGAGATTATCGCCCGGTAGCGTCGCCACATGAATGAGGCTGGCGGTGATCGCCCCAGCGCATTGCGCGAGGATGTATGGCACGATTTCAGCCGCCGGG
>CALECP010000140.1 GCA_937949915.1 uncultured Anaerolineae bacterium | reverse complement strand
GCAGATTGTCGGCCGATTATATTCACAGTCACGTGCACGGGAGTAGAGACACGATATATCGTGCCCCATTGGTATCAAGCTAAGGCGAAAACCGGTCAAATCTGTACATCATCGGCGATTTGTTGCACCGGCCTCGCCCGGTGTTGAAACACACGGGCTGTCAGTGTGCCTTCCGGCACTGCGAAAAACCCGTTTCAAACGGGTTTCAGTCGGCGTAGCAGCCGGTTTCAACCGGAGCGGTAACGAGTAAAACGCTTGGCTGGGTATGTACTGGCCACGATATATCGTATCCCTACTCAGGGGATAATCTCAAAAAAAAACATCCGGCGAACCGGATGTTTTTAATCGTAAATGAGAGGGCAGAGAACGATTGAGGCTTATTCGTCGGCCGTCGGGGCGGGCGCATTCATGAGCGACTCAAACGCCTCGCGGTCAAGTGTTTCCACTTCCATCAACGTATCGACGAGCGTATCGATCTTGCCTCGGTTTTCGCGGACGATATTGAGAGCGCGATCATATTGCGTCTCTAAAATCTCGCGCATCACATTGTCGATGCGTGAGGCGGCATCTTCGCTATAGCCGCGTGAGTTGAAATCACGGCCGAGAAACACATTGCCCGATGCTTCGCCATAAACGCGCAAGCCAAGCTCTTCACTCATGCCAAATTGCGTCACCATTTGCTGCGCGATTTGCGTCGATTGCTGGAGGTCGCTCGATGCACCATCAGTGATCTGTCCAAAGAATATCTCTTCAGACGCACGGCCGCCCAGCGCGGTACAAATCAAATCTTCGTAATACTCTTGCGTCCGCAAATAGCGATCTTCTGGCAATGACATCACATAACCACCGGCACGGCCGCGTGGGATAATCGTGATCTTTTGCACCGGGTCGGCATTAGCCAAATTAAATCGCACGACAGCATGACCCGCTTCATGGTAGGCAACAACTTCTTTCGCGGCCGCGTCCATGACCCGTGTTTTGCGCTCTGGGCCGATCACAATACGGTCAAATGCCTCTTGGAAATCATTGCGTGTGACAGAGCTACTGCTGCGTCGTGCCGCAAAAATAGCTGACTCATTGACTAAATTTTCGAGATCAGCCCCAGAGAATCCGGCCGTCAAACGCGCCCAATCACTCCAGTCCACATCTTGCGCGACCGGCTTGCCCCGCGCATGAACCTTCAGAATCGCCTCGCGCCCTTTGATGTCAGGCAGATCGACCAGCACTTTGCGGTCAAATCGGCCGGGACGCAACAACGCCGGGTCAAGCACATCGGCCCGATTGGTCGCTGCGATCACGATCACGTTTGTCTCTTTGTCGAAGCCATCCATCTCGGTCAAAATCTGGTTGAGCGTTTGTTCGCGCTCATCATGGCCACCACCTACGCCTGCGCCACGCTGACGGCCGACCGCATCGATCTCGTCCACGAACACAATGGCAGGGGCATTTTCTTTCGCTTTGTTAAAGAGGTCACGGACGCGACTTGCGCCTACGCCGACAAACATTTCGACAAATTCAGAACCAGAAATATGATAGAACGGCACACCCGCTTCGCCAGCAATGGCGCGAGCGAGCAATGTTTTACCAGTACCGGGAGGGCCGACCATCAACACGCCTTTCGGTATCCGTGCGCCAACATTGATGAAGCGTTCCGGTTCGCGCAAAAATTGCACCACCTCTTCTACTTCTTCTTTCGCTTCATCGACACCAGCCACGTCGTCAAATGTCACGGTCGGGCGGTCGCCTTCATTGACATTGCGAGCGCGTGAACGGCCGAAACCAAAGATGCTGTTGCCACCCCCACCTTGTATTTGGCGGAAACCGCGTGTGAAAATCCAAATGATCAGCAAAATCGGCAACAAAGAAAAAGCCAAGCTGCCCACCGTTGCCCATGTCGAATTATCTGGTGTCTCAAATACAACTGTGTCCCAGACGGACGACGGAACATCATAGTGATCCGCTAATTGCCTTTGTGCGCCATCTACAGAAGGGTCTTTGTGCCATTCAAATTCGCCGCCAGCTTCCACCACTTCCTCAGTCGCATCTTCGTCGCCCGGAGGCGGGAAAAGCGTGATCTCGTCGATCACTTTGACTGTCACTTTTTGCCCTTTGACGATCATTTCGGTCACGTTGGGCGGGTCTTTTCGCAATTCTGCGGCAACATCTTCGGCCGTGCCTTTGGGAAGGGCATCGAACAACGAATTACCGCCCCGTGTCACAGCCTGATAGATGCCGAATATCAACAAAGCACCTATAAACCAGCCCCAAATCGGCATACTTGGTCTGGTAGGGGGTTGTTCGTTTTCCATATTATTATCTTAGCTCCTGAAAAAAGAGTATTTGGTAGGCGATGCCCATCATGTTCTCCAAATCATAGTAATGCACCGTTTGATCGCCGTTATACGGCCGCACGGGCGGATAATTGTTTGTAAATCTGTGACAGTGCGCGTACCTGCTGGTCGGCATGGTAGCTACTGCGAACGAGTGGGCCACTTTCGACCCATTTGAAACCGAGTGATAGCCCGAACTCTTTCAGTTCGGCAAACTCGGAAAGATGATAATAACGGCCGATAAACAGATGATTGGTGCTGGGTTGTAGATATTGCCCCAGCGTCAAAATATCGACACCCACATTGGCAAGATCGCGCATCACCGCCTTTACTTCGGCCACTTCTTCGCCCAAGCCCAGCATAATGCCGCTTTTTGTCAATACGTCTGGCTGCATTTTCTTCGCATTCTCCAGCGTCGTCATCGCCCATTCATACTCATCCTGCGGCTGCACCTTGCGGAATAAACGCGGCACTGTCTCCACATTATGGTTGAGAATTTCGGGCTGTGCATCCATCACGATTTTAAGCGCGTCCCAATCTCCTTTGAAATCAGGGATCAGCACTTCGATAGAGCAACCGGGCTGAATTTCACGGATACGGGCGATGCACAGCGCAAAGATCGGTGCGCCGCCATCTTTGCGCTCGTCCCGATTAACGGATGTGATCACAACATGGTTGAGATTCATCGCCTTTACTGCTTGCGCCAGTCGTTCTGGTTCGTGCCAGTCCAATGGGGCAGGGCGGCCCGTTTTGATGTCACAAAAGCCACAACTGCGCGTACAGGTGTCGCCCATGATCAAAAAGGTAGCGGTGCCAGCGCCCCAACATTCACCGATGTTGGGACAACGCGCCTCTTCGCACACGGTATGCAGCTCTTTCGAGCGCATCAGTTTTTTGATCCCTTCGTAGGTGTCGCCACTGGGGGCTTTCACTTTGATCCACTCTGGGCGGCGTTCCGGCCGTGCCTTTTTCGGCGTGTCGTCTACTGCAATTGTGTCAAGCTCAATCATTGCCATACTGTTACCTAATGGTTGTCTACGCTATAAAAAGCGATATTACAACACGTTCGGCCGATTATACAGTGAAAGAACGGCCGGGGTGAACTGACGAAAGAAAAGTGTATTCAATGTTAACAGTCAGCAACACATTTTAACGGTATTGCGACAAAACCAACCAATCGGTTGATGCCGATTGGTGACAATGCCGATACTATCCCGCACAAGAGCAGATGTAGGTAAAACAAAATCAAACACACTGTTCGTCTATTGATAATTACCCTCTTTACTACCCATCACCCTTTTCTGGCGTGGCAGCTTTTTGGTTGCCGCGCCCTTTTTTTTATCGTGCAACTTGTGGTACTTTTGTATACATTGCCGCTATGCTTACCGAATCCACCCACAACAATCACAACAATATCGAAGAATCGTTCCAGCAAGCCCGTGTGCCAGCTATTTACATGGATTGGCTATGGGCGCATGGGTGGCGACATTTTGGGGTGCAATTTTTTCGGTACAACACAATGGCGTTTGAGGATATGCAGCACGAGATATTGGCGCTACGCACCTGTGTCAGCGATTTTGCGCTCTCGAAAAGCCAACGGCGGACGTGGCGGCGCAATGCTGATCTGCAAACGGTAATCCGGCCGGTTGTGATCGATGATGAGAAGCAAACGCTCTTTTTCAAGCATCGGGAGCGATTTAAGCAATATATTCCTGATAGTTTGGGCGCGTTTTTGTCGCCCCGCCCCAGCCATATCCCGTGCCAGTGCATGGAGGTGTGTGTGTTGGAAAATGATCGCCTGGTCGCTGTTTCGTTTCTTGATATAGGCGTAACGGCCGTATCCAGTGTCTACGCGATGTTTGATCCAGAATTGAGCGGCCGACGGCTCGGCATCTATACCATGTTGCTCGAACTCGATTTGGCGCGGCGGCTCAAAAAACAGTACTACTACAGTGGCTACACCACCCGCAAACCAAGCCATTACGACTACAAAAAATGCTTCGATGCGCTAGAAGCGTATGATTTTGTGTCTGATTGGCGGCCGTACCCCCGCACGTGTGCTTGACCTCATTGGTATCAAGCCAAGGCGAAAATCGGTCAAATCTGCACATCATCGGCGATTTGTGACACTGGTCTCGCCCGGTGTTGAAACACACGGGCTGTCAGTGCGCCTGACGGCGCTGCGAAAAACCCGTTTCAAACGGGTTTCAGTCAGCGTAGCAGCCGGTTTCAACCGGAGCGGTAGCGAGTAAAACGCTTGGCTTGGTATGTA
>CALECP010000139.1 GCA_937949915.1 uncultured Anaerolineae bacterium | reverse complement strand
ATGATTTGCTTTTCTTTTATTTCCATTGCCACAATCGCTACGTCTGGAATATCGATTGGAATTGTAATCTCAGCTTGTCGGTTGTTTATCATGACTACCTCGCACATATCAAAACCCGATTTTATCCTCCTCTGTTTTTCCCATCACCCCCTGAGTTCCCAAAGAGCCTTTTGTTTTTTGGTAGGCTGTATTTTACAGCCATTGAGGTATTGCTCCTTATTTCCGATAATGTCTAATAATAAAGACAGTCACATTGTTAAGCCTGAACCTGTCCGTTGTCATTGTCCGTGCCATCGTGGTATGCCATTCAATCATATTCAGCCATGTTGCAACCAATCGGGCAAGCCATTTCGCAAACGACGGCCGCAACGTACCGGCAAATCCCCCTGGGAGCTGCCTTTTTAGCGTGTGTGAATAAATAAAAACAGGCGGCAAAGAGATTGCCGCCTGTTCTATTTATTTGGAGAGGGGGAATTACATCCGTTCAACGGCCGGATCATCCCGCCACACCCTATACGAATACGCCATCAGCACCACCAAGAGCAATACATTGCCACCAAGCAGTATCCAGATGAACAAGGGACTACTAGACAAAACGCCTGACAGGAGGACGAGTATGCCCATGCCCATCATCAGCTTGCCGCCGAGACGATGTGTTTTGTCCCAAGCGAGATCGCTTGCCAATGTCCAGGGGGTGCGGATGCCGAAGAAGAAGTTGCTGCGAATCTTCCCCATGAAGTTGCCGATGGCGATAAACAGCGCACCCAATGCAATAGCGATATACATGTTGGTATTCACAACATAGCCGAAAATGCTTGCCATCGTCATAAGCTGTACACCGAGCATGAACAGCATCATGATGATGAAAAATGCACCATATACCCGGCCGGACAGGCTGATATTGCGCTGCCGAGGCTCGAAGCGGGGGATGACTGCGAGCAAAACGGCCGTACCTGCCGTGATCAAAGGGAGCAATAACAACCCTTCAAACTTGCCGCCGTAACGGTCTGGTGTGCCGCTTGGCCCCCAATGCACCGGTATTTGCTCCCCGGCCGGGATTTGAAACCACGCCCACGCTGCTATCGCAAACATCAGGGCGAGTACGATCAAGCCAATTTGTAAAGGAATGCGGCCGATTACAGGTCTTTCATTGTTCATTTTTGTCACCTCCGACAATTTCTATGCTGAACATATTCATCATGGTGAGGAGGGCTTCCTCCAGCACAGTAACGTTCAGACGATAGATGATACGGTTGCCGTCCCGTGTTCCCTGAATCAGATCGGCGTTGCTGAGAACGCTGAAATGGCGGGAGAGGGTCGGCTTGGAACTCTCGAAGTGGACGGCCAGTTCTCCGGCCGTCATGTCACGTTCGCGTAGTAGTTGTAATATGCGCCGTCTGGTGGGATCGGCGAGGGCTTTGTAAACAGTCGCTGCCATTTTGTTCTCGCTTTCTAATTTAGCTATTTAGCGAAATAGCTAAATACAGAATACAAAATAAATAATCACCTGTCAAGTAGAGACGCACCGCCGGTGCGTCTCTACAATATGGGATAGAAAGATGCAGTCCGGCCGCGCCTATTTGTATACAATCGCCAATTGTTCGATCACTGTTATAATTCCACGCACTAATCAATAAGGAACAGTTTATGGCTCTCACACGCAACGACGTAGAACAAATTGCTAACCTCGCACGACTCGAATTGACCGGGACGCAAACCGCCATGTACCAGCAGCAGTTGTCCGATATTCTCAATTATGCGGACATGCTCGATCAGCTTGACCTGGAAGGGGTTGAACCGACGACGCAAGCGGTGACGATGCGGAACGTGCTGCGAGCAGATGTCGTGGAAACAACGCTGACGATGGACGAAGTGCTGGCAAACGCGCCCCAGAAAGCAAACAATCAATTTGTGATCCAAGCCGTTCTTGATGAATGACAAACGACGAGTGACGAGTAGAGATGATGCAAAAGGGCGTTTGGTGTTTCGATTTTGAATTTGTGGCTTTGACAGAGATGAAGACAAGTAACGGTACGCACCACTCGTCATTCGTCACTCGTCATTCGTAACTATTATGAAACTAACTGATTTGACTTTAACGGAATTGCGGGATGCGCTACGACGGGGTGAAACGTCGAGTGTGGAGGCAACACAGGCGGTGCTGGATCGGATCGACGCGGTTGATCCGGCCGTCAAGAGCTATCTGACGCTGACACCTGAGAATGCGCTGGCAGATGCGGCCGCGGCCGACAAACGCCGTGCGGCCGGAGACGATTCGCCCCTGTTGGGTGTGCCTGTCGGTGTCAAAGACATCATTTGCACCAAAGGGGTGCAGACCACGGCCGGAAGCAAAATCCTTGAAGGGTTTGTACCGCCTTACGATGCGTTTGTGGTGGAGCAACTGAAAAAAACGGGCGCGGTCATCCTCGGTAAAACGAACACAGACGAATTTGCGATGGGGTCATCGACTGAAAATTCGGCGTACATGACGACGAGCAATCCCTGGGATGTGACACGGGTGCCGGGTGGCAGCAGTGGCGGTAGCGCGGCGGCCGTATCGGCGCAATTGGGCTATGCCGCCCTGGGGTCAGATACAGGGGGAAGTGTGCGCCAGCCTGCGTCGTTCTGCGGTGTCGTCGGTATTCGGCCGACCTACGGCCGGATGTCGCGCTGGGGTGTGATCGCGTATGCCAGCAGCCTTGATCAAGTGGGTTGTTTCGGCCGGACAGTTGCCGATACGACGGCCATTTTCCAAGCAACGGCCGGACATGATCCCCACGATAGCACCTCCTTGAGCGTTGCCGTCCCGGATTACGAAGCTGCGCTGACAGGCGACATCAAAGGGTTGCGCGTCGGTGTGCCGAAAGAGTATTTTGTCGAAGGATTGAATCCCGAAACTGAAAAAGCGGTACGCGCCGCGATTGCCCAATTGGCTGACTTGGGCGCGGAAATTGTCGAGATCAGTTTGCCGCACACCGAGTACGCGCTGCCGGTCTACTATTTGATCGCCCCGGCCGAAGCGAGTGCCAATCTGGCCCGCTATGAAGGAACGCGCTTTGGCCCCCGTGTGACGGGTGATGACATGATCAGCACTGTCAAAAAGACCCGCGCCCTGTTTGGGGAAGAAGTGCAACGGCGGATTATGCTTGGCACGTATGCGCTCAGTGCTGGTTATTACGATGCGTATTACGGCCGCGCCTTAAAAGCACGGACATTGATCAAAAACGATTTCAAAAAAGCGTTTGAGCAAGTAGACGTGATCGCGTCCCCCACCACACCGACGACTGCCTTTAAGATCGGCGACAAAACAGATGATCCTTTGAGCATGTATTTGAACGATATTTTTACCGTTTCGCTCAATCTCAGTGCGAGTTGTGGGCTGTCTGTGCCATGTGGGTTTGATGCGGCCGGGTTGCCCATCGGTTTGCAATTGATCGGCGACACGCTGCAAGAGGCGACGATTCTCAATGCCGCCTATGCGTATGAAAGCGCGACCCAATTTTATAAACAAACCCCCAATATCAAACTGTAAAGATGTAAATTGGAGAACAAACGATGAAAGTAATTATCCTTCTTGCTGGCTATGGCACACGCATGAGACCACATACCTGGAGTCGGCCGAAAGCGTTGATGAAGGTGGCTGGCAACACGGTGATCGGTCACTTATTGGACGAAATGCAAGATGTGTTGACCGAAGAAGTGATCTTCGTAGTGGGCTACCGGGGTGAGCAAATCCGCGAATGGATTGATCATCATTATCCCCACTTGAAGACGCATTACGTGTTCCAAGAAACGGCGTTGGGACAAGCACACGCTGTCTATTTGTGTCGCTCGTTTTTGGAAGATGAGAGCGACGTGGTGGTGGCGTTTGGCGATGGCGTTGTCCGTGCCAACTATGCTGATTTTGCCGCCACGGCCGGAGACGATGCGGACGCTGTGTTTACGACGAAAACGATTGATGACCCCCGGCCGTTTGGCGTAACTGTCAAAGACGAAGCAGGCTATGTGACACAGTTCATCGAAAAGCCTGACACAACCGACAACAAAGAGTGTGCGGTTGGCATCAATTGGTTTCGTAGCAGCCGCTATTTGTTGACCGCACTAGAGACGATCATCAAAGAAAACCGCCAGACAAAGGGCGAGTTTTACATGGCTGATGCGTATGAAGTGATGCTCGAAAACAACGCCAAAATCCGCACGATGCCGGTTGAGTATTGGCTAGATGCGGGCAAGCCGGGACACATTTTGGACTCCAATCGTCAGCTTTTGGGGCATGGCACGGGGGTCACGCCCAATGCGCTCGAACGGGGCTACGGTGAGGCGTTTACGGTGATTCCGCCAGTGTTTATCCACGAATCGGCCGACATCGAAGCATCCGTGATCGGCCCCTACACGCACATCGACGCAAACGTAACCATTCGCGGCTCTGTCATCCGTAACTCGATTATCGATCCCGGTGCCAGTGTCGAAGATTGTGTGCTAGACCAAGCGTTGATCGGTGAACAGGCAACAGTGAAAGGACACAGCGCAGGTATGTTTGTAGGCGATAAATCGACGATTGATCTTGCTTAGTGACGAATAACGAGTGACGAACGACGAGTGAAAGATGATGCCGATGAGTGTTTGTTGTTTCAGTTTTGATTGTGTGGCTTTGACAGAGGCGCGTACAAGCAATGGTATGCACAACCCCACTCGTCACTTGTCATTCGTCGCTCGTAACTAAAAATGACGAACGACGAGTGAAAGATGATGCCGATGAGTGTTTGTTGTTTCAGTTTTGATTGTGTGGCTTGGGTGGGGGTGTATACAAGTAATGATATGCACAACCCCACTCGTCATTCGTCACTCGTAACTAAATAAATATGGATAGATTTGTTTCAAAACGGGTGGCAGATACGCCACCTTCTGGTTTACGGAAATTTTTTGACATCGCGGCCGAGATGCGTGATGTCATTTCATTGGGCATTGGCGAGCCGGATTTCGTTACGCCCCGGCCGATTATTCGGGCTGGGCAACGGGCGTTGGCGCGGGGGGAAACCCATTACACGTCCAACAGTGGCACGTTTGAATTGCGTGACGCGATCAGCCGCTATCTCAATCGCCTGTACGCCGTCGATTATGATCCAGCTAACGAAATTTTGGTGACGGTGGGTGTGAGCGAGGCGATGAATTTGACGATGACGGCGCTGCTCGATCCGGGTGATGAGGTGATCGTGCCAGAGCCGTGCTTTGTGGCGTACCAGGCGACGATTGAGTTTGCGGGTGGGGTTGTGGTCAATGTACCGACGTTTATGGACGATGGGTTTGCGGTATCGGCCGAGACGATTGAGGCAGCGATTACACCCAAAACAAAAGCGATCTTTATTGGCTATCCGTGCAATCCGACTGGGGCGGTGCTGACGTACCAGCAAATGCTCGATATTGCTGATTTGGCGATCAAGCATGATTTGGTTGTGATCTCCGATGAAATTTACGGCCGTCTCATCTACAACGACATCGAACACATCTGTTTTGCGTCCCTGCCGGGGATGAAAGATCGCACTGTCTTGCTCAACGGATTTAGCAAAAGCCATGCTATGACAGGCTGGCGGGTCGGCTACGTGTGCGCCCATGCTGATCTGCTATTCGCCATGCGAAAAGTGCATCAGTACATTATGATGTCCGCGCCGACAATCGCCCAATTCGCTGCCTTTACCGCGCTCGAAGTGGCAGACGACGATGTAGAAGTGATGCGCCAAGATTATGATCGCCGCCGCCGTTTGATCGTCGATGGGTTCAATACGCTGGGGCTGGATTGCTTCGAGCCAAAAGGGGCGTTTTATGCGTTCCCGTCGATCCAGCGCACCGGCATGACGAGCGATGAATTTTGTATGCGCTTTTTGCATGAGTACGAGGTGGCTATGATTCCCGGCAATGCGTTTGGGGCGAGTGGGGCGGGGTATGCGCGTGCCGCCTATGCGACTGCCTACGACAAAATCGAGGAAGCCCTCAATCGCTTGGAATCGTTTATGCGCCAGTACGGATGAAATAATCTTGTAAAGACGCACCACCGGTGCGTCTTTACAGAACCGTGAATTTTTGATGTATTCGTACACCCGGCCGTCATAAATTGCTACAATACAGGTCGGAGTGCTTTGTATGACAGATGAAATCGATCAATTGAAAGCTGAAGAAAAAGAGCGCATGGAGCCCAATCAATGGGCATGGGCAGAGGAAGAACGGTATGAGCGGATCACGATTGATGATCTGAAAGAGGAAGAAAGCGAACTGATCACCGTTTCTGGTACAGAGGGCGGCCGGATGCGGCCGCAACCAGAGGATAGCTGGGGATGGGGTCGGCTTGGCATAATCGTTGCATTCTTGGTCGGCTTCTCTGCATTTGCCGATGCCAATGTGATCGGTTTGCTCGGCCGCTATTGGTGGCTGATCTTTATCGTGATCGCGTGGCGCAACCAAAAATTTCGCGTCACCAGTTGGCCCGCCTTTACATTGGCCTTCTTTGCATGGAGCATTTTGGTCGGCGGATTTGGATTCGCGCCGTTGCTCGTTATGGGTGGTTTTGGTTTGATCGCGCTCTTGCTCTCTCGTCGAGATCGTTTCTGAACGATGACAAAAAAAAACGGCCGTGAGTACACTCACGGCCGTTACTAAACAATTTCTAATCGCTTTGCTGTCCTAATCAGATGCTTTTCGTAACTCTCGTTTTAGGACTTTGCCCACGCCTGACTTTGGCAACTCATCAAGAAATTTGACTTGACGTGGATATTTATAACGCGCAAATTGTTCTTTGCCCCATGCTATAAATTGTTCTTCTGTAATAGTCGCATCCGGTTTTCTGACGATATAGGCAACCGGTTCTTCGCCGCGCTTTTCGTTTGGCACACCGATCACAGCCACCTCTAGCACGTCGGGGTGTGTCATGTACACTTCTTCCAGTTCACGCGGGTAGATGTTGTATCCACCAGAGAGGATCATATCTTTCTTGCGGTCACGAATGAAGAAGAAGCCGTCCTCGTTCATTTCTACGATGTCGCCCGTCGCGTACCAGCCATCGACCATCGTCTCGCGGGTTTTCTCTTCCAGATTCCAGTAGCCGCTCATCAGCGTCGGTGTTTTGACCCACAGTTCGCCGATTTGTCCGGCCGCTAGTTCGACAGAAGGATCGGCCGCGTCGCGCACACGACAATCAACACCGGGCAATGGCAGCCCAATCGAGCCTTCGGGATTATCGACATACATGCGATTGGCATGAGTCGCTACATGCGTCTCGGTCATGCCGTACCCTTCCACCAATTGGCCGCCTGTCAACTTCTCGAACTGCATCTGTGTTTCGCGCATCAGTGGGGCCGAGCCGGATAAACATGATGTAACGCTGCCCAGGTCATATTTGCCAGCCAGTACGTCTGGGTTGTTGTTGATGGCGTTGTACATTGCCGGTACGCCAGGGAACAAAGTTACTTTGTGCTTTTCAATGCTGGTCAATACATCTTTTTGATCACGTGGGTTGGGAATGATGACCAGCGTTGCCAAAATCGACAAGCCAAAGTGCATAGCTGTCACCATGCCATAACTATGAAACAGCGGAATCGAGACAAGGATATTTTCTTGCCGCTCTTTCCATTTGTACATCCATTTTTGCATCATGTACACGTTTGCCGCCATCGCTTTGTGGGTGGCAATCGCGCCTTTCGAGAGGCCGGTTGTGCCGCCTGTGTATTGCAAAAGGGCTACGTCGTCGCCAGAGAGTGTCACTTTGGGGGCCGGAGCTTTTGCACCCAGCGCAAGAAAATCACCAAACCACATATCTTCTGGGGCAACGGTGGCGCGATGACCGTCTTTCTTTTCTTTGAGCAAAGTAAAGAGCAACTTGAGATGACCAGGGAAATACTCTTTGATATTGGTGACGATGATGCGCTTGATATTGGTGCGACTCTGTACGTTTTTGACGTTTTGATAGAACAAACTCATCACAAAGATCGTTTCTGCGCCGCAATCTTCTAGCTGGTGGGCTAGTTCGCGCTCGGTGTAGAGCGGATTGGTGGCAATGACGATGCCGCCTGCTTTTAGGATGCCGTAATAGGAGATGATCGACTGGGGCGAGTTTGCCATGTAGACGACAGCACGATCTCCTTGTTTGAAGCCGGTGGCGTGTAGGGCGGCCGCCACATTGTCGGCCGCTGCGTTCAGTTCGGCATATGTGATTGCTTTGCCCTTGAAAATCATAGCGACATGATTGGGGGCTTTCGCGGCCGATTTTTCTAAAAAGTCAGTCAATGGATGTTCAGGCAAATCAATCGTGTGCGGGACAGACGACTCGTATTGATTCAACCAGGGCATATCGGCCGGTTGGACAGTCGAGACTGTTTCAGTAATTTCTTCGCTCATGGGTAAACTCCTTGGGTGAGATAATAGCAAATTGCTAACAACTATCTACTTGTTCGATTTGTGCGTATCCTTATTTTAACACCGAATACACGTTGATGGCATGATCTAAATAAGAACCAGGAATCGCAGGCAAATTGAGCAAGTGGAGGGCGAGTGTGCCTGTGTCGCCATTGCGAATCGGCTGGGCGGGATCGGTGTAGGTCGGCCGTCCATTACCCGGATCGACGTGCGTCGTTTGATTGAGCGCGTACAGATCAGTCCCGGCCGCAATGCCCGGCCCCCACACAAAAATAGGGATAGTGTAATTCATCGGTATCGACGCATTGCTGTGTCCTGTCTCCGACCCACCATGATCCGATGTGATGATCACGGCCGTGCGCCCCGCCAGCACGGGGTCAAACTCAATCGTTGCTAATAATTCCCCAAGATGACCACTGACCTCGCGCACCGCAAAATTGTAATCATCTGATCCCCAACCAAACGCATGACCAAACGCATCTGGCTCGGTGTAATGGGCAAAAGCGTAGTGCGGCCGTTCCGTCACCAAGCTCTCCAACATACGATAATGCAACGCCTCAGACATCGAAATAGCGATTGGGTTGTTGTCGTAAATATCGATTTTGTCCCGGCCGTTGTCTTCGCCGATCATGTCGGCCGCGCCATGCGTTTCGTTATAACTCACATCGAATAAACTGAATTTGAGCTTCGTTGCATAGAGGGCTGTTTTCAAGCCATGATCGTGTACCACATCAAACACACTGGTGACATACTCGACGGCCGGATTGCCATTGTTGTGCAGCGTCTCGCCTGGAAATGGCACACCGTTGCCTGCATAGCCATGATGTGTATCGGCCGGAAGATCGGGCTGCGGGAAGGCAGGGCGGGCGGTCAACATCGTCGTATGGTTAGGCAATGTCACCGTCCAATCATAATCTGTCCGGCCGTTCAGCGTATACGCGCCTTCGTCCATCAGGCGGCGAAAAGCATCATATTCACCCCATTGATCATTGGCCACCAAATCGGCCAGCAACGTACTGTTCAAGCCATCCACGCTGATATGCACGACATGTTGAATCGGGTGTTCGGTAGGTGTAGGAGAGGGGGGCTGTGTGGCAGTGGCGGTCGGCGGCAGAGTCTCTGTCGCGGTGGGCGTATAGGTGTCTGTCGGTGGTAATGGCGTATGTGAGGCGGTGGGCGTGTGGGTGTCTGTCGGTGGTAATGGCGTATGTGAGGCGGTGGGCGTATGGGTGTCTGTCGGTGGTAATGGCGTATGTGAAGCGGTGGGTGTATGGGTGTTTGTCGGTGGTAATGGCGTATGTGAGGTGGTGGGTAAAGGCGTTTCTGTCGGCCGTGCTGTCGCCGTGGGTGGGGCTGTTGGGATAGTGATTGCCGTCACCGTTGGCACCGGTGCGACTGTTGCAATATCACTGTTCTGAGCGCAACCGATAAAAATCGGTAAAAAAATAATAATTTGAAAGAGTCGGATAAGAGGGTACATAGTTTATAGCGTGAATAATTTAGGATTGACACAAAATCTACCATTCGCAGGAAACGATATTATAAATGATTTGATGAGATTGTTTTGTGATGTAGTTGACTTTATCGTTGGAGAGAGGTCGATCTGCCTATAAAAAACAAAAGAACCGGGTCGCCGCGTCCCGGTTCTCTTATCAAAAGGAGGAGAAGAAATTTACCCTTGTTGCAAACATCATACCGAATTAAGCTGACGTAATCTGTACGGCTAATCAACGCACATGCTACGCAAACCCTACGCTGGTGATATTTTTCACAATGCGGCTGTTTTTCTGCCATTTCGCTCGCAAACAAAAAGCACAGACATGATGCCTGTGCTTTTGTGTTTTATAGAAAAAGGGTGTTTGTTTATTGTGTGGAGAGGACAGCGTTCGGCCGTTGGATCAACGCTGTCGGATCACCGATCAACCCGAACGTATCGCTGATCTCTTGCAGACCATTATTCGACGTGTCCAATGTTGTTTTAGCCGCTTGCAGCGCATCACCTATACGAGTGTATTGCGACGACTTGAGCGCATTGACCAAGTTGATAGCAAATGGTGATTGATTGCCCGAAAGTGTGAGGCTGGTCGCCGCCACAAGGGCGATAGGCCCGTCATCTTGCTTCAGCATCCGCTCTGAAATCGTCTCTTTGCTCGGATGTGCGAACTGACCTGTGAGACAAGAGAATTGCAACACAATCGGCGGTGTATCGCCCAGCTTGATGTCGCTTACTTGATCTTTGGTCAGCAACTCATCCTCGCCCCATAGCTCCAAACTGCCGTGTCCCACATAGGTGACAAGCCACGCATCTGACCACGCTTCTAGCATGTCGCTGTTCTCTTCGCTATCAAAGAGCAAAGCAGACTCGACTGGGTAGCTGGTTTGCTCGATCAGGCGGTTGGTGAAGTTGACGAACTCGGTAGGGCTAGAGGGATCGGATGTGAAGACAGCGTTGTTGTTCGGTGTCTCGTTGTTTTCATACGCCAGCGTGCGTTTGACCAGGCGCTCCACTTCTTTGAGTGAATCGACAGGCCAACGGCCGACCGCGAGATCAGGCTTGAGGTCGCCGTCCGCGTCAGCAAGACGGGCATCGCTTACCGTTTCACCACCAAAATTAACTTTGATAATTTCTGATGGCACGATGTTGTTCGGCTGCTTGATCGGGTTGTCCGGCCGGTTGGCTTCGTACCCTAACGTGTCTGTGGTGGCTTCGCCCACAATAAACAGATAGCGGGGGGCGGGTGCAGTCCAATTAGCGGCCGCATAGGCGACAAAGTTGCGAATCGCGGCCGGGTCTGTATCCCCATAGCCAAATTCGTCATACAAATCGTCGATAAACGCCACATACGGATTCAATCCCTGCGAGCGTCGCGCTGCCAACAAATCATCCAAGCCTGGTGCTAATTCACGGGTGGTGATCACCAGCATGTCTGCCTGATTGGCGGTGTCGCGCAACGTTGTGCTGCGGAGTGGGGCGATGCTTTTCACGTTGCGATAGCCGTTTTCGCCGATCAATTCGACGCGCATATCGTTGGTTACACCGACATTGACTTGACCATCTGCAAAACCGCTATCGATCAAAAACGGTTGATCGGGATTGGTCGCATTGACCACCAATGGCTGGCTCGTGAAGCCAGTGACGTTAACCACGCCATCGCTGTTTTCGATCACCAGTTTGTCATTCAGCGCGGCCGGTACGGCTTCGTAGGCCACGGCCGCATAGTCCAGGTACACATGATCGATAAAGGCTGCGCCAAACTCTGAATTGTCTAGCACGATGGTGTTCGTGCCTTCACGCAAAATGTTATCGCCAATCGCTATTTCGCTCAAAAAGTAGGTCGCGCCGTCAAATTGCACTTGTCCTACAGGCTGGTCATTGACGATCACATTGATATCATGGTCAAGCTCGACTGTATTGTTGTACGTCAATCCGTAGAAGTGCATGAGCAAGCTGGCTTGCCCCGCTGCCCCGGCTGGCAGATCGATCTCAAATGTCATTTTTGCATCGGGGCCGTCACTGACGATTTTTTGCCAGAACCACACTTCGCCTTCCGACTCGGCCGCACGTTGTTCGTAATACAGGTTCTCTTCCACTTTGATCATTTGTGGCACAGTGGTCAAGGCGGGAGATTGAATCGCTGGCGCAACACCTGTCTGCATCAGCAATCCCGTTTCACCTGCTCGGAGGATGTAGGGGCGTTCGACACTATAGCGGCTGTCTCCTGCACGGCCGTAGAATACCAATTGATCGCCGTCGATCACATAAGGCACTTGTTCCCCAGCTTGTGTCAGGCTCAGGTTGCCAGCGTCCAGCGCAGAGAGGGCGATACCCGCATCGCGCATCATATCTATTGATAGACGATACACGCCGTCGGTATCGATCAGCACTTTGATCGCGCCCTCGGCCGCCACCGCACCCTCGTCAAGCACTTGGCTGACGGCCGGAGGTTCTGTCGCGTCCGACTGCCCTGTCTTGGGCGTATTGTTAACGGGTTCGTCTGCCGGACTATCATCTTGGCCATTGCTACAGCCGACAATCAGCAATAAAAATACAAGTATCAGTGTTAGCTTTGGAAATGTTTCACTCCCAATACGATTCATCATAGTTAGTCTGTCCTATTTTTGGATGTAGGCGAAATGCCTCGCCTCATAGTAATTGTGAGAAAGTTTACCAGCGAAAGATGAGGAGAAGGTAACATATACTACATTCTCAGTCGTTGCTTATAGAGTGCTTCATTACGGTTAACAATATGGGGAGGCAAATGACAGTCACGTTAACCAAAAGTGAGAACTGTAGCCCAAAACACCTTTCTACCCGCGATTATGGTGTATGCTGTTGTCAGATGAGCGCACAAAGGCTCACGACAATTAACAAAAAACCAGACGAAACAAAAAGGAGTATGCACTATCAACGAAAACAAACAGAACATCGTTCGCACACACACTGATTTGACATATAGCGTTCTGGTTCTTTCCACGACTTAAGCGACCAGAAGTACGCTTTTTGTAACCGAATAATTTTATGTAAGCGACATTTTTTATAGATGTCGCTTTTTTTGCGTCTTTCTGCTTTCCCACGTCAAGACGATTGACAGTCCAGATCGCGGTTCGTACAATCTCATCATCAATGCAGTACAAACAATTTTTGCGAACATTACCGCCGCATGTCTTTTCTCACTTATCCCCTTCGTTCGCGCTGCATACGCGCCAGCCGTGGAGTGGCATCATCCAATTTTATGACCGCGATGTGCGTATCCATTATGAAGTGCAACGAGTGGCGCGGCTGTCTAGTTTGGAGTTGGGGCTGCATTTTGAATCGAAGAACAAACAATTGAACCGACAACTGTATCATCTGTTTCAACGACACCTGACGGCGATCAAAGCGGAGTTGGGTGAGCGGTTTGAGGCAGATTTATGGGATCGTGGGTGGACGAAGGTGTATGAACTGTTCCCAGATGAGGGATTGACGGCCGAAAATCAAGCGCAGGTCGGCCGACGGTTAGCAGAGATCATCACGTACTTTCACCCCATTCTCGCGCAGGCATACCGATGAAGCTATTTGACAAACTCAGCCTCCTGATCCGCAGCAAATTGACTCCTGAACGGCCGTCCTCCGATCATCTCGATTATGACGAAGTGCCACCAGACGCACCGACCGTCACTTACCCCGAAGTGACCATCGACCGCGCCACACGGCGTTCAACCATCAACAATGCCCAAATGCTTGACGAAGCGGCCGAAGGGATTGACACCACCGCCTTGCGTGAGAGAATACTCAACAACTTGAGCGACGAAGAAATAAAAAATATCGCGCTTGACATGAACATCGATCCCGAAACGCTGCCCGGTGGCAAAGGGCGCAAAATAATGGAATTGATGGCGTTGGCACAACGAGAGGGAAAGCTGCCATTGTTGCTCGATCTATGCCGTCTGGCAAAACCGGCCGTTGCATGGGTGTGATACAAAGGAATAGCAACTAATAAACCCCTGCCAAGAAAATGCCTTAATCGCATCATGTAAAGAGCGGCGATTGCGCTTTTTTGCATGACGCACTGAAACTATTTTTGTTTGGAGATACCGTGAACCACTTCCTCGATCTTGCTGACCTTACTTCAGAACAATTGCACAATCTACTCGATCTTGCCGCCCACCTTAAATCGGAACGCAAAACGCAGGGTGCAAATACGCCGATTCTTGCCAACCGTGCGTTGGCGATGATTTTTGAGAAGCCATCGTTGCGAACACGGGTTTCGTTTGAGATGGGCATGGTGCATTTGGGCGGTCACGCTATTTTCTTGCCGCCATCGGAGATCAAGATGGGCGGCCGGGAAACGATTGCCGATGTGTCGCGGGTGCTGTCTGGCTATGTCGATGGTGTGATGGCGCGGCTTTTTCGGCATGATCATCTGTTGGCATTGGCGACGCATGGCACGATTCCTGTGATCAATGGCTTGACAGATTACAACCATCCGGCGCAGGCAGTGACTGATCTGTTTACGATTTGGGAACATGTCGGCCGCCTCGAAAATGTCAAAGTTGTCTACGTGGGGGATGGCAACAATGTCGCTCGGTCGCTGCTGCTGGGCGCGGCGATGACCGGAATGCACATGACGGTCGCTTCGCCAGAAGGATACACACTCTCGCCCAATGATTACGAAGAAGCGATGGCGCGACGTGTCTCCGCTTCGCAAGAGATTGCGCTGGTGACAGACCCGGTGGCGGCGATGGCCGATGCCGACATTGTGTACACAGATGTGTGGACGAGCATGGGGCAAGAGGAAGAAACGGCCGAACGGCTGCGCGTTTTCCCTCCCTACCAAATCAACGCGCAACTGGTGGCACATGCCAAGCCAGATTGCCGCATTATGCACTGCCTGCCTGCCCATCGCGGCGAGGAGATTACCGACGAGGCGGCCGATAGCGCACAATCGATCTTATTTGAGCAAGCCGAAAATCGCCTCCACGCGCAAAAAGCGATTTTGGCAACACTGCTACGCTGATCTGTGAGAATTGGGACAAGATCAGTAACATTATGTTCAAGATAAGCGTGTGGCTTTTATAATACTGAAATCAAATTGCTATCTAGTTTTTGGGCATAAAACAAAAGAGCCAACCTTTTTCGAGGTTGGCTCTTTTTATATGTACGGAAACGACGGGATTTGAACCCGCGACCTCCGGCTTGACAGGCCGGCGTGCTAACCGCTGCACCACGTCTCCTAAATGCTCGTTTTGTTAAGCGAGATGAAGGATACCAAAATCAAATAGTGATGTCAACATCTGTTTTAGGGCGATTTTTACGATTATTTGGATACGACCGCGCTTCTGTTTATAATCTTGCTCTGGGATGAGTGAGACAACGACGATTTGCCCCCATTGTGAGACCCACAATCAATATGGCTCGGCCGCATGTGCCAACTGTGGTACGTTGCTGCGTGTTGACACGCCGCCTGAGCCAGAGCAGGTGCGCCGCCGTTCCCCTGTGCTGGCAAATGTGATTGCTGGCTTATTTTCGCTCTTGCTGTTTGGGCTGGCTTTTCAAAATTGGCGCAACCCTGACGCGGTTGTGCTGGCTTTTCGGCCGACAGCCACCATTACAACCACGCCGACACCGACGGTGATCATCCCCAATACGCCGACGATCACGCCATCCCCTACGCCGACCAACACGCCGACGGTGGTGCCATCCCCCACGCCGACCAATACGCCGACACCTGTGCCGATTGCGACCCCGCAATCGCCGTACACGCATACGATCAATGCGGGTGAGGTGCTGTTCAATGTTGCGCTTGCGTACAATGTGACGATTGGCTCGATTTTGGACAGCAACGAAGGATTGTCGCCGGAAGGGTTGATCGTGGGACAAGAGATCGTGGTGCCACGGCCGACGGCCGCGCCGCCGCTTGTGCCTGTGGACATCACCATTAATGGCGAACCGGCCGTGGCTGATCCCACTGATTGCATCCAGCACGAGATCGCACAAGATGAAACGCTGTTTGGGATCGCGCTGCTTTATGATGTCACTGTCGATGCGTTGCTTAGAATGAACCGCATCGACGAAAATGCGTATCTCAGAATCGGGGATGTGGTCTGTGTGCCGACCATTATTTTTAATGCGAAGGCGATCAGTTTAGATAGCAGTTTGCTTCAGCGGTCGAGCGCGTCGATCAACCGGCCGATGATGCTCTATCCCTCGGCCGGAAGCACACTGACGCAAACGCCGTTGACGCTGCAATGGATCGCCGAGCGTGACTTAGCTGCTAATGAGCATTACATGGTCGAATTGAGTTACTTGGACGATTTTAATTCCCGGCCGATCCGTGCTTTTACCCGCCAAACATCTTGGCAACTGCCCGATGGCGCAGACGGCCGTTATCGCTGGCGACTTAGCTTTGTCTTGGTGAACGAAGACAATAGCTACAAATGGAACGGCCCAGCGAGTGAACGCACCTTTACACTCGCTCAACCCTAACCTCTTAACCTTCTAACTTTCAACCTTCTAACCTTCTAACTTTCAACTTTTTAACCTCTTAACTTTTAACCTCTTAACCCCAACCTGTATCAACCATGCAAAACCACCTTATTCCACCCAATACAACTGTAGATTTATCTGCCATTTCCACCAGAGGAGGCGAGGCACTATCGCTAGAAAAAAGCACGATTCGCCCTCAATTTAGCGCATTGCGCCGCGAACTGATCAAATGGCAGCACATTCTGTATGCCCAACGCCAGCACAAGCTGCTGATCGTGCTGCAAGCCCTGGATGCTGGGGGCAAAGATGGCACGATTCGTAATGTGTTTAAGGGGGTCAACCCGCAAGGTGTCACATCAACCCCGTTCAAAGCGCCGACGAAAGAGGAGTTGGCGCACGATTATTTGTGGCGCATTCATAAACGTGTGCCAGCGAAAGGGATGATCGGTATTTTTAATCGGTCGCATTACGAAGATGTGTTGATTGTGCGGGTGCAAAATTTGGTACCGGAATCTGTCTGGCGGCCGCGCTATGAGCAGATCAACCAATTTGAGCAATATCTGACGGAGACAGGCACAACGATTCTCAAATTTTACTTGCATGTCTCGAAAGAGGAACAGCGCGAACGGCTGCAAGAACGCATTGATAGACCGGAAAAGTGGTGGAAGTTTGACCCGGCCGATCTAAAACAACGCGCCAAATGGGACGAATACCAGACCGCTTTCCAAGATGTGTTTCAACATTGCTCGACAGAAGCTGCGCCCTGGCATGTGATTCCGGCCGACCAGAAATGGTATCGTGATTATGCCATCGCCAAAATTATCGTAGACAAAATGCGCTCGCTTGATCTGCAATATCCGTCTGTCAAAGAAGATTTGAGCCAGTATGTGATCGAATAATCGAATTCGGGAACTGACTCATTGTGGGGTTGAGCGTGCCTTCCCCTCCTTTCGGGGCAGGCTAGGGGAGGGAATGCGGTCACTATAAAACGCAGAAAATGATATTAAGTCGCTAAAGTATCACGCCATGTTTATCCAAAATATCGGCCGCAAACCGGTCGATTTCTGTTTCTTTGCGGTCGCTATCCCAGCCCAGTACATCGCCGATAATATCGGCCACTTCCATCACCAGCACTGCTGATAATTGACCGGTCATCGCTAGCAAAGAGCGTCGTTGCAGCAAATCGCCGATGCGACGCACCTGCTCTTTTTCGACCAGATATTGCAATTCGCGCACGCTGTAATCGGGCAGCGATTCGAGCGCACTGTCTGCTTCGGACACGATAAACGCGCCCATTGGCAATGCCAGCGTTCCGTAACGCTCTAGTAACATTTCGAGCCGCGCCGGAGGTAGCCCCACGGCCGCCGCATGATCGTTTGCCCACTGCTTTTTGTCGGCCGGGTATGCGCGGCCGCCGCCGATGGCACGGTCGGCCGTGCTTTGTACTCGTGCCTTGCCGAGCTTTGCCAGCACCGTGTCCGTCACCTGTTCCGAAAATGCCCGAAACGATGTCCATTTGCCCCCGACCAAATTGTAGGTGGGAAAATCGATCCCGTTCCCCGGTGGCACAAGCTCGTTTTTGTGATCGCGTGTGATCTGCCCGGCCGTCTTGGCATCGGTGCGCGGCAACGGCCGTACACCGGAAAAACGATACACAATATCGCTCTCTTTGAGCTGGATGGCTGGAAAAACATGCTTCGTAAACTCAAAGAAATAGGCGACTTCTTCATCGGTGCAACGCGCTTCCGATGGATTGCTGATCGGCGTGTCTGTTGTGCCGATGATCACTTTGCCAGCCAATGGATAGACCAGCACGATCCGGCCGTCTTTATTCTCAAAAAATATCTCATTGTTGCGGGTGGCCGCATAGAGTTCTGGGTGATCAACGACGATGTGTGACCCTTTTGTGCCAGCCATCATGCGTGTTTTGCGGCCGAGTGCGTCATTCGCAAAATCGATCCATGGCCCGGCCGCGTTGATCACGATTTTCGGTTTGACGGTATATGTTTCGCCTGTTTCTTCATCGCGTAATGTGACGGTATCGGCCGCTGCACCGACCGCACTCACATAATTGAGCGCGTGGGCGTTTCGGTTCGCTTCCTCGCCATCACGCATCACCTCGACAGCGATCCGTTCGGGGCTGCTCATCGCGCCATCGTAGTAGGTGGCTGTCCCGATGATGTCTGGATTCATCTGTGGAAATTCGCGTAGTGACGCGGCTCTGCCCCGTAACCGATGACCGGGGACAGATTGCTTGCCTTGCTCCCGTGTGTAACTGTCATACAGCATCAAGCCGATTTTGATCACGGCCGCGCCCCGTTCACCCGGTTTATCGAGCAAGCGCAAAAATTTTAACGGCGCATTGACAATGCCTGAAAACAGCTTGTAAAGCGGAATCGTGGTCGGCAATGGTGTGACATAGTGGGGGGCGTTTTTGAGCAAGCGATTGCGCTCATGCACCGCCTCGCGCACCAGCCGAAATTCGCCATTTTCTAAATAACGAACGCCGCCATGCACCATGTGGGACGATGCGGCACTTGCGCCGGAGCAAAAATCATTTTTCTCCACCAGCAGCACATCGACCCCCTGCAAAGCCAAATCACGGAACGTTCCCAGCCCATTGATGCCGCCGCCGATGATCAGCACTGACACGGTCTGGTTTTCTTGAAGTTGGTTAAGAATTTGTTGTCTATCCATGTTTTTTAGTGACGAGTTACGAACGACGAGTGATGAGTGGTGCATCGCAACATTTGATAGCGATCTGCGACAGCCACATCATCAAAATATGAAAAACAAAAAACGATCTGCATCATCTTTACTTTCAACTTTCCAACTTTCAACTTATTCCTCCCAATCAAACGCTTTCGTCACCGCTTTTTTCCAGAGACGATACTTTTCTGTGCTGGCATCGCTGTCTGGGTCGGGCGACCAGCGTTTGTCTTCGCCCCAATTGGCGCGCATCTCGTCTGTGTTTTGCCAGTAGCCGACGGCTAGCCCGGCCGCGTAGGCAGCCCCCAGCGCGGTTGTTTCGCTCACTTTCGGCCGTACCACATCCACGCCCAGCACGTCCGCCTGAAACTGCATCAGCAACTCATTGCCCACCATGCCGCCGTCGATTTTTAGTGCTGTTAACGGAATGCCGCTGTCTGCATTCATCGCGTCTAGCACCTCGCGGGTTTGGTACGCCGTCGCTTCCAGGGCAGCCCGGGCGATGTGCGCTTTGGTGATGTAGCGCGTCAGCCCGACGATTACACCTCGCGCATCGTCCCGCCAGTAGGGGGCGTACAGACCGCTAAATGCGGGTACAAAATATGCGCCGCCATTGTCATCGACTGTGGCGGCCAATGTTTCGACTTCGGGGGCAGAGTCGATGATATTGAGGTTGTCGCGTAGCCATTGGATCAGTGCGCCCGTAATCGCAATCGAGCCTTCGAGCGCGTACACGGCCGGAGCATCCCCAAACTTGTAGGCGACTGTTGTGAGCAGCCCATTGTTCGACTGTTTCACCTCATGTCCCGTATTCAAAATCATAAAGCAGCCGGTGCCGTAGGTGTTTTTTGCTTCGCCGGGGGAGAAGCAGGCTTGACCGACGGTAGCCGCATGTTGATCGCCCAAATTGCCCGCGACCGGGATAGCTGCCCCAAATGCGCCGTCTGCGCTGGTACGGCCGTAAATCTCGGCCGATGATTTGATGACGGGCAACATCGCCATTGGAATACCAAACGCCGCGCACATCTCTGCATCCCACTGCAACGTTTCGATGTTCATCAGCATCGTGCGCGAGGCGTTGGTCACGTCGGTGATGTGTTGCCCAGTCAGCTTCCATATCAGCCACGTGTCGATTGTGCCAAAGAGGGCGGTGCCAGCGTCGGCCGCTTCTTGGACGGCCGGAACATGATCGAGCAGCCAGCGCAACTTTAGCCCTGCAAAATAGGTCGCCAGTGGCAGCCCGGTTTGCGGCCGGAACGCATCTTGCCCCCCGTGCTTTTCCTTCATTTCTGTCACCAATGCGGCCGTGCGCGTATCCATCCACACCACCGCATTGTGCAACGGCTGTCCGGTGTTTTTGTCCCACACCACCGTTGTCTCGCGCTGATTGGTGATGCCTACGGCCGCGATGTGCTGCCCGGTCAATTTTGCATCAGCCAGCGCACCCCGGATCACATCCTCGGTACGCGCCCAAATCTCAAGCGGGTCATGTTCCACCCAACCGGGCTGAGGGTAAATTTGTGTGTGTTCTAGCTGGTGTCGGCCGACCGCTTCTCCTGCATGGTTAAAAATCATACAGCGCGTGCTGGTTGTTCCTTGATCAATCGAGGCGATATATTGATTCATGTTGTTTTTCTCCGTGCCACCTATTATCCCGTTACCGGTCACGGGGGGCAACTAATTGCCAAAGAGTATGGGGTTATCAGTATATCAGTCGGCCGTACACCGTGTATCTTGTCGGTTTAATCTCATTGGGTTCTTTGGGGATTCATGTGTTGACATTCCCCCCCTCAGTCCGAAGGGGGGAGAGGTTAGGGGAGGGAAACCACGCGAAATCCAAAAGAGCCTTCAAATTCTGTATCGCATTTTCATTTTAGCGCAATTATTCAATAAATGCTGTGAGGGGGAAAATTAGATATGATTACATGCTAAGATTATGATCGATATACTGAAACAATACGCCACGGCCGCGCATATCCCGCTCACCGACGAGCAACTCGAACAATTCGCTTGCTATCAAGCATTTCTGATCGCGGAAAACGAGAAAGTCAATCTGACGCGCATCATCGCGCCGCGTGACATTGTGATCCGTCACTTTCTCGACTCGCTGACCTGTGCGGGTGTGATGGGCGATCTCAATGGGCAACGGGTGATCGATGTGGGTACGGGGGCTGGCTTTCCCGGTGTGCCGCTCAAAATTTTGTATCCTGATATGTTGTTGACGCTAACTGATAGCGTGGCGAAAAAGACGCGCTTTCTGGAGGCGTTAGTCGGGGAGTTGAGCCTGACACGGGTGCGGGTGATTCATGCGCGGGTGGAGGATTTGGGGCAAACGGCCGCACATCGGGCGGGGTACGATTGGGCGGTGGCGCGGGCGGTGGCACGGCTGCCGGTGTTGGCAGAGTATTTGTTGCCATTGGTGCGTGTGGGTGGCTCTATGCTAGCCCAAAAGGGGACGACGGCGGCCGCGGAGAGCGAGGCGGCCGTGCCAGCCCTGACTATTCTCGGTGGTGGCACACCCCAGCTCACGTCTGTGCAATTGCCGGAACGAGAGATGCTGCACTATTTGGTCACTATCCCGAAAATAAAACGTACCCCTAAGCAGTATCCGCGCACGGCCGGTCAGCCAGCCAAATCGCCACTTGTTTGAGCCTTGTCTAATTCTGAGAAATCTAAATCTAATTGTAACAATTCCGATTCTAGCTCTGGCTTGATATACGCCATCATAATCGCTACTGGCTCGTCTAGCCCTTTGATCGGGGTCATGCCGCCAAAGCCAAATAGCTGTGCCAGCGGCCGATGTTTGGCAGCAAACAGTTGGTGAAAGTGACGGCCGATCACCACATAGCCGTCTTGCGCCATATCGACCATGCGATGTGCTGCGTTGACAGCCCGGCCGACCAATGCTAGATTTTTGCGCGATTGTGACCCTACTTGTCCAACCAACACATCGCCAATATCGATCCCGATACCCAAACCCAATTCAACAGCCTCTCCATCGACAGGCTGTATGCGAAATTGATCACGCAAATCATTAAATCGCTCCTGCATCGCAATCGCGGTGCGAACGGCACGAATCGGCGCATCTGGCTGCGATTCATGGACGTTGAAGCACACTTCTAGTTCGTCCCCGATCAAGTCGATGATCACCCCGTTATATTGGTGGACAACTTTTGTCATCTCATCAAAAAAACGGTTGAGGACAGCGATAGCTTCGCCCGGTTTACATGCTGATACCAACTGGGTATGGTTGCGAAGATCGGCGAATAAAATAACGGCATCTTTACGCATTCTGTCATCGGTGTTGCCAATGGCAAGCTCGTATAAGCTCGAACCGACATACGGCTTGAATGTTTCTTCTAGCTGTTGATAGCGTGCCACTTCGCGCTGTCGCTGAACGGTGGTGTCTTGGATGACGATCACCATGCCAACATCGGGAATGGGCGACATGCTGATGAGGAGATAACGGCCGTCTTCCAATCTATGTTCGGCCGTCGTCGGCTGTGTCCAGGATACCAATGGCTCAATTGAGGCAAACACAGCCACTTCGCTCAATAACCGACCATAGACCTCCTCCAGCGAAGTTCCCAACATCTCTCCGGCCGCTTGATTGAGCCGCTCGATACGCTTATCTTGATCGATGGTGATGATCGCATCATTTGTTTTTGCCAAAATCGTCGTCAGCTTTTCCTGTTCGTCACGCACGGCCGTATACAGTTGGGCATTTTGCAGCGCGGCCGTCACTTGGTTGGCAATCATCACCAATAGTGTCAGATGATTGCTATCAAAAAAATTATGCACCTTATGCGAGAACACCATCACCCCATACAACGTCTTATCCACATGAAAAAGCGGGACACCAACGGCCGACCCCGCCTGTGGGCCATTCTCCAAAAGCAGCCAACGATCATCCCAGCGTACATCCGCGATCACTGCGCCTGTCTCATTTTCCCAAATCCAGCCAGCAAACCCAGAGCGCATCACGTCACGATCCTCAGATAGATCGAACATGTGGGAATCACCATTTTCACGCCTAACGATCCGCCGAATCGGTTGCCCCATTTTATCCATGATGATCAAAACGCCCTCATTCGCCCCCAGTGCCTTTTGTGTCTCCTCGATGATCGTATGGATCAGCGCATCCAAGTCAATTCGCTGCATCACCGCTTGATCGATTTTTGATAACAAATGTAAATTGCTGCGCTCAATTGCTAGCTTTTTGCGTGATTCACGCAACCGCAAATGACCTCGTACACGCACCAACAACTCCTCACGGTTGTTGGGCAAGCGCAATATCTCATCCGCCCCCGCCTCAATCGCATGAATCCGGTAGCTAACATCGCGCAACCGCGAAAGCATGATGATAGGAATATCTGATGTGTTCGTATGGTTCCGCAAAATGCGACACACTTCGTACCCATTTTTCCCCGGCAACATCGCGTCGAGCAAAATCAAATCAGGCTGATGTGTTATCGCTTGCATGATCCCCTCGTCGCCCGTGTATGCAGACAGCAATCGGTATGACGGCTCGGTCATTTGCTCAATTAAATTGTTATGATCAACGGGATCACTGTCGATGATCAATATCAATTGCGATGACATATATTATCCTTACTTACTATCTATCTGGCTTATCCAGACTGAACCTTCTTTTTTTAAGAGGGAAAAATGAGATTGTATCATCCCACACAAATCTTTATATTCACATTACAGTTCATATTACAGAATGAACACGGCCGCCATCAACAGCCAACTGCTCTGTTTGTGCGAGGAAGTCGGGGGGGAAAATAGTGGTTTCGGCCGATGTGATCATCGCTTGTGGCATTTGTTGGAGAGCCGTGATTAGATGTTGGCGGCGCGTCCCATCTAACTCGGCCATCACATCATCGAGTAACAAAATGGGAGATGCACCTGTATCAGCCTTGATACCCGCTATCTCACCCAATTTGAGAGCCAGCACCGCACTGCGCTGCTGCCCCCGCGAACCGTAATGGCGCAAACTACGGCCGTTTACCTGAAACACCCAATCGTCCCGATGGGGGCCTATACTGGTTGCGCCCCGCCGAATATCATACGACAAAGTATCTGCTAGGGCTGTTTGCATTCGCTCAGCGATTATAGTGGGATTGTCTACATGGTTATAAAGCCAGTCGGCCGATTCTGTCTCATCCACGTCCGATCCTGCCAAGCGCGGCCGATACAACAAGCGCAAACTTTCGTTACCGGCCGTCAACTGTTCATAATGGATACGCTGCACGTCTCGCGCCAATGTATCGATCAGACGCGCACGAATGGCAAATATCTGCCCGGCCGCCTCCACCAGCCGCTGCGTGTATAAATCGAGAACATCCTGATTGTTGCGCGTCCCTTGCTCTGCCATCTGGCGCAAAAGGGCGTTGCGTTGCTCCAAAATTTTGTTGTATTGGGACAGTGTGCGGCAATAATGGCGGTTGCGCTGGCACAACGTAATATCGAGATAGCGGCGGCGGCTGGCTGGCGATCCTGTCACCAAATCCAAATCAGTTGGCACAAACAGCACGACGCGCAAATTGCCCAACAGATCGAGCAAGCGCACTTTGCGGCGGTCTACCAATGCCTCGCGGCGAAAGGTTGTTTTGTGTCCTTTTAACTCACGGATCAGGCGCAATTCGAGATGGCGCGTCCCATCGGCCGTATCGACATGTGCGACCAAACGGCCGACCACCACCTGCGCCCCTTCGTACCCCGCATCCCAGTTGATCAACTGATCATCTTGGTTCGTATACGGCGAGCGCGTCGTCGCCAAATAATAGATCGCTTCCAGCAAATTGGTCTTGCCCTGCGCGTTCGCCCCATGCACCAGCGTTACACCCGCCCCCACAGGCAGATCGAGTCGGCCGAAATTGCGAAAGTTGGTGAGAGATAAATGGGTTAAACGCATAATTCTTGCTAATTTTTAATTTCCAACGTAGGGACATGGCACCCCATGTCCCTACGTTGGATTGTGTCGCTCGTTCCACGCATCCATATTCCAGTTGCGCCCCGGCTCGTCGTGCTGACGCACAAAAGCCTCGTCAACAGCATCTTCGCCAAATAGATTATCCTGCTTGCATTGCACAAGTAGTTGATCAAAATGTTGGCGCAAAACGGCCGCACGTTGCTGATACCCGTCTAGCATCTTGGAAGGCGCATTCATCATCAAGAAAGCGTGTTCTTCAAATTGTGCTGGCAGCCACGCAAGCGTCAACAAATCAGCCAGCTCACGACTGCGAAAAGTACGCCACCGCCGATTGTAGGCAAAGAGTGCTTGGATCAAATAATCATACGCGGCATGAAGACGATAATGCGCCACCGTTGCCCCGTGCGTGTTCCATGTTTGGTCTATCGTCGTCTCCGATAACAGCCAATCGAGCCGCACAACCGCTTCGTCAAGTCGCTTTCGTCGTATCGGGTCACTAAATTTTGTGCGTTCATCGAGCAGTGGTTGAATCGCATCACGCCGATCAAACGCCACCCACCCTTCTTGCAACTCAGCGCAAATCGCTTCGGGCCATACATGCTCTGGTTGTGACCATTGCGCTAAATCTACGCGCTTGAAGTCGCCCTGAATAGCGTTGGCGACATTGTTAAAAATACCATAATACTGATCTTGCTCAGGCTGCCATTTGAACTCGGCCGGGACAGCATACAGATCGAACGGCTGCAAAAACACAACTGCGTCAATATCAGAATTGTCACGCGCAACCCCTTTTGCCACGCTCCCGATCACGACAATCGCCTGCACGGCCGACGCTGGCACCACTTTTCGTGCAATATAATCTGAGAATTGTGTTCGCTTGCG
Source organism: uncultured Anaerolineae bacterium (assembly GCA_937949915.1). Lineage (GTDB taxonomy): Bacteria > Chloroflexota > Anaerolineae > Promineifilales > Promineifilaceae > CALECP01. Next base: position 8,617 of record CALECP010000139.1, on the reverse strand, counting down.
CTTGCTGGCTTCGTTCATCTGTCAATTATGCCCGTGCCGCCATCTGTTCGCCAAAAGATAACAGCGCCGCCACCCGCTCATCGCTGGGCGCTTCTGCATAGACGCGCAGCACCGACTCTGTTCCGCTCGGCCGGATCAGCAGCCAACTGCCATCAGCCAAATAATACTTTACGCCATCGGTCGTCTCGATCCGTTCGATAGCCACCTTCGCAATCGCATCTGGCGCGGCATCGAGCAACAGCTTCACCATATCCGCTTTCGCCACCGGCTGCTTGAGCGGCATATCGGTGCGCTTGTATTGGGCGGGGCCATATTCGTCCAGCAATTCAGCCACCAATTGGTGCAACGGTTTGCCTGCATCAGCCATCACTTCCAGCAGCAGCAAGCCCATCAAAATGCCATCTCCTTCGGGAATGTGTCCCTTGATCGACATGCCGCCCGACTCTTCGCCACCCATCAAAACATCATCTTTCATCATCAAGTCCGCGATGTAATTGAAGCCGACAGGCGTTTCGATCACTTCCAGCCCATGCTGGGCGGCGATGCGGTCGATCATGCGCGTCGTCGAGACTGTTCGCACGATTTTCCCGGTCATGCCGCGCTTTTCGATGAGATAGCGCATGATCAGGGCGTAAATGCGGTGCGGATCAACAAATTCGCCAAATTTATCGACTGCGCCAATGCGGTCTGCGTCCCCGTCTGTGGCCAGCCCCACGTCCCAGTGGCCTGCCTGAATGGTGGAACTGAGCAAGCCGAGATATTTGGCAATCGGTTCGGGATGGATGCCGCCGAATCCGGGGTTCATTTCATGGCGAATGTTGTGGACGGTGGTACGGCCGCGACTGAGCATTTCGCCAAACACGCCCCGCCCTGCGCTCCACATGCCATCAGCCACGACACGCAATTCACCGCTCGAAATCAAATCTAAATCGACCAAACTGCTCAAATGCTCGTAGTATGCCCACGACGGATCAAAGCGTGTCACCAACCCTTCCGCGAGGGCTTGTTCCATTTCCATCATGTTGGGGCCTTTCGCATTTTCTAGGTTATTTTCCAGAATGCGCTCGATCCGTTTGCCTTGTTGCACCGTCACGCTACCGCCAAAATGCCCTTTTAATTTGACTCCGTTGTAGCGGGGCGGGTTGTGGCTGGCGGTGATCATGACACCGGTTGTCGCTTGTTTATCGACGATGGTATAGCTGACGGCCGGGGTGGGGGTATCTGCCCGTGCCAGCCATGTTTTGATGCCGTTGCCAGCCATCACACGTGCCACTTCGGCCGCATAGCGATCTGACAAAAAGCGGGTGTCGAAGCCGACGACGACGCTGGGGGATGCCGAATCTTCTTGTTTGGTGAAATCTGCAATCGCTTGAGCGACGAGACGAAGATTATGAAAGGTAAATGTTTCCGAAATAACGGCTCGCCAGCCGTCTGTGCCAAATTTGATTGTCATACGGCCGATTGTAACGTGCTATCGGCTGTTTTCCAGGCGGGCTAGCAAACTGTCTGTGGCAGCGCGGGGCGATTGCTGGGTGGTAACAAAGGCGGCCGTCACCTCTGCCAATGTGCGCGACCGGGAAGAATCGTAGTACGGATAGCCAATCGCGCCCTCTAGCTGCGTGTCGATAAATTGTGCATACGCGCTGTTTTGCCACGTCGCCAGCGCCCCCGCACTATTGGGCAGCCGTTGCGCTGCCTCACTCCACGCGCCCAGATTATCGTCGGCCGTCAAGAAGGCGATCAAATCATTTGCCAACGCTTGACGTGACTCTGTTTGCGCTGTCACCGCCCACGAAAGCGCACTGACCAACGGCGGCGCAAGCTCACTTTCGCCCGGTATCGCATCGTAGCCAACCACGACCTCTGGGTCGAGCGCAAGCATTGTCTCGGCCGCCACCACCCCCATCGCCACCCCATTGCCCACCACCGCTTGCAGCACTTGCTCATCGGTGGTCAAAATAGCGGGGTCAACGGCGAATAGATCGCGCAATTGTCCATTTTGCAACAACTCATAGACGGCCGTCGTCACAGGCTGGGTAGGCGCTAGCACCCCATTGCTATCCAGGGGCGAACTGCCGGTGCTGCGATACAGGTGTAGGGGCAGGGCGACGGCCGCGTTTGTTTCGGCCGAGAATGCCAACGACGCATTTTCCATTTGCACAAACGATGCCCAGTCCACCGGGATCGTTTCGGTCATGGCGGCCGTGTTCCATACCAGATGATGCAAATTGGTAAACACAAACGGCCATGCGTACACGTCTCCTTCTATTACAGCCAAATCGACGGCCGCCGGATACCAATTATCGATATCGCTTCCTTCAATAGAAAGCGGTGCGATCAAATTCTCTGTTTTGAATGTGAGCAATTGTTCCGACGGCAACAATATCACGTCGGGCATCAGACCGGGCGCGACTGTGAGCCCTGTCCGCAAATAGTTGAGAATGCTGCCGGGGCCTGACAAATTTTTGACATGCACTTCGATTTGGGTATCGGGGTGAGCGGCACGGTAAGTGTCCAATTGTTCGTTCAAGAGGGTATGCGCGGCCGTGTCGCCATATGGAGAAACGGCCGTGCCTGTCCACAAACGGATCGTTTTGGGCGCGGGTGTTGGCTCGACGGCCGTGCCATTGTCACCCACGGCCGCGTCGGGCGCGGGGGTGCGGGTGGGAATGGTGGGCGAAGCAGGCGTGGGGGTACGGGCAGAGGGGTCGCTGCATCCCGTTACGAGCAACAAAATCAACACAATTGTCCAGAGTACGTTCGGCCGTTGCATACTGCCTAGTATAATGTGCAGATACAGTTTGTCACTGCATTCTCCATTCGCTATAATCTGACGGCTCACTTACGAGCAAATTCACAATCACACACACATTTTGATCATGTTGAGGGTGCTTGTCCATCAGGCCGGACAAGTCTCAGCATGGGATGACGAATGTGGCGGTTTTAACCTAAGGAGTTTTATTATGGCCGTAGTATCTATGAAAGCCCTGTTAGAAACAGGCGTACATTTCGGGCATCGCACCCGTCGTTGGCACCCGAATATGAAGCCGTACATCTTTACAGAACGGAACGGCATCCACATCCTCGACTTGCAGCAAACAATTGTCATTTTGCACGACATCTACGAGATGGTGCGTGACATCACGGCCGAAGGCGGCAAAATTTTGTTTGTCGGCACAAAACGCCAAGCGCAAGACATCATTGGGCAAGAAGCGGCACGCGCCGGTATGCCATATGTCAACCAACGTTGGTTGGGCGGTACGCTTACCAATTGGTCAACGATTCGGCAGCGTATCAACCATCTGAAGCAGTTGGAAAAAGACCAGAAAGAAGGCAAATTCGACGGCTTGAAGAAAAAAGAGATGTTGATGAAGCAACGCGAGATCGACCGTCTTAACATGCGGTTGGGCGGTATTCGTGAGATGAGCGAGTTGCCGACCATGTTGTTTGTCGTAGACATCAGCAGTGAAGATACGGCCGTGACCGAAGCGAACAAGCTGGGCATTCCGATCATTGCGATGGTCGATACCAATTGTGATCCATCGCCGATTGATCATGTGATTCCAGCTAACGATGATGCGATCCGGGCGATCAAACTGATCGCAGGTAAATTGGCGGACGCAGCCATCGAAGGCGCGAACATGCGGAAAGACGACAACCCCGAAGCAGCAGGCAAAGACGCACAACGCGGCTATGGCGGCTCTTACAGTGGTGGCAGCGAGGCGTATGATTTGCACAACGCAAGCGACGAAGCATTGCTCGGTGCATCGACCCGCGCCAAAATCCAAAAGCAAGCCCCGAAAGTGACTGTCACGCCGTCGAGAAAGGCAGCTTCTATCGACGCAGCCCCGACGACAGCAACGGGTGAACAGATCAAGAAATTGGCAGACGAGAAAAAAGCGTCTGAGTAAAATATGACCGTAGGGACACGATTTACCGTGTCCCTACTTGTGTCCTTACTTTAGGAGAAACTTACATGAGTGTAAGTGCAGCAGACATCAAGAAATTGCGCGAAATGACAGGCGCAGGTATTAAGAAGTGCAAAGAGGCATTGGTAGCCAACGACGGTAACATCGACCAAGCAGCTAAAACATTGCGCGAACAATTGAAGGTAAAGATCGACAAACGCGCTGGACGCGATGCGAAAGAAGGCATTGTGAAAGTGTATTCACATCCGGGCGAACGACTGGGTGTGTTGGTCGAATTGAACTGTGAGACTGACTTTGTAGCACGGAATGATGCCTTTTTGCAATTGGCACAAGATGTGGCGCTACAAGTTGCGTCGATGGCTCCACGTTATGTGAGCATCGAAGATGTACCAGAGGCGGATTTGGCGGAAGAGCGCGAAATTTTGACCAAGCAAGCGATGGAAGAAGGCAAGCCAGAAGAGATCGCCCAGAAAATGGTGGTCGGCCGGATGCGTAAATTCTATGAAGAGTATTGCTTGCTCGAAATGCCGTTTGTGAAGGACGATAAAGTCAAAGTCAAACAGATGCTGGATGATGCTCGCGCCCAGTTGGGTGAGAATATCGTCATTAGGCGATTTGTCCGATACGATTTGGGCGAAGATATTTAGTGGTTAACAAATAAGAGAGCGGGTCATTGACTCGCTCTTTTTTTTAGGGGCTGGCTGTTGGCGGCTGGTCAATCAATAAGAGGTGATATGTCTACGTTGCGATATAAACGAATTTTGTTGAAACTGAGTGGGGAAGCGTTGGCCAATGATCAGGGTTTTGGGATCGACCCAGATAAGGCGGCCGTGCTGGCAAAGGTTGTCAAAGAGGTGTATGACCTCGGTGCTGAGATCGGGATCGTGATCGGTGCGGGCAATTTGTGGCGCGGCGCACAAGGGATTGCGCGAGGCATGGAGCAGGCGACGGCCGACCACATGGGCATGATCGCCACTGTGATGAACGCGCTTTCGTTGGCAGATGCGCTGGAGCGTGAGGGCATCGACACTCGTGTACAAACGGCGATTGAGATGCGAGCGGTGGCAGAGCCATATATTCGCCGTCGTGCGATTCGCCATTTAGAAAAGCAACGCATCGTCATTTTTGGAGGCGGTACGGGCAACCCATTCTTTACGACAGACACGGCCGGGTCGCTCCGCGCCATCGAGACAAATGCGGAGATATTGATCAAGGCGACCAAAGTAGACGCGATCTATGACAGTGACCCTACCAAGAACCCTGACGCAAAACGGTATGTGCAACTTTCGTACATCGACGCGCTCAATCAACGGTTGGGTGTGATGGACAGCACAGCGTTTTCATTGTGCATGGACAACGAATTGCCGATTGTGGTGTTGAACATGTGGAAACCCGGCAATATAGCGCGACTTGTGCAGGGCGAGAGTATCGGTACAATTGTCCATTCTGGCGAAACGGTTTTTGAGTAAGCAATTATAGCAATCGTGGGGACACGATCTATCGTGTCCCACAGACAACTTCACGGAGAAATGCAATGTACCAAGAGTATTTAGACGAAGGCAAAGACCGCATGGAAGGTGCGATTCGGTCTTTAGACAACGATTTGGCTTCTATTCGGACAGGACGAGCGAACCCACAGCTTTTGGATCGGGTGCGTGTGGAGTTGTATGGCTCGTTGCTACCGCTCAATCAATTGGCTGTTGTTTCTGCTCCCGAAGCGCAACAGTTGGCGATTCGGCCGTTTGATGCCACGTCGATGCCAGCGATTGAACGGGCGATTTTGGAGGCGAATTTGGGTTTGAACCCCAATAATGATGGCAAAATTATCCGCCTCAATATCCCGCGTTTGAATGAGGAACGTCGCCGCGAATTGAGCAAGATGGTGGGCAAGCGTGTAGAAGAGGCAAAGGTGGCTGTTCGCAATGTGCGCCGCGATGTGCAAAACGACATCCGTGAGCTAAAAGATGAAAAGATGATCACAGAGGATGATGAGCGGCGCGGCCATGAGAAGCTGCAAGAGCTGACTGATAGCTTTGTGAAACAGATCGATGAACGTGGCAAGGAAAAGTCGGCCGAGATCATGGAAGTGTGAGCGCAGGAGAGTAAATTGATGATGGCGATCCCCGATAACGCAACAAAAGAACAAATACAGATCGTGACACCCAAACACGTGGCGATCATTATGGATGGCAACGGCCGCTGGGCGAAAAAGCGCGGTCTGCCACGCAATGCGGGGCATCGGGCGGGGGCAGAAAATTTGCGCCGGATCATCAATGCATCAGTCGAATTTGGTATTGAGATTTTGACGATTTATGCGTTCTCAACTGAAAATTGGGATCGGCCGAAGCTGGAAGTACAAGCGTTGATGAAGCTGTTTGCGCGGGTGCTGAACAAAGAATCGCAATCGCTGCACGAGCAGGGTGTGTGCATTCATCATCTGGGCGAACTAACGGGCGTGAACCCCGATTTGACCCGCAAGCTGCATGATGCGCTGGAGCTAACGAAGCACAATGAGCGGCTGATTCTCAATGTGGCGTTCAACTATGGCGGCCGCTCTGAAATCATGCACGCGGTACGCCAAATGTTGGCGGATGGGATTGCGGCCGATGATCTCAATGAGGAATTATTTAACTCGTATCTGTTCACAAAAGGGCTGCCTGACCCTGATCTGGTGATCCGCACAAGTGGTGAATTACGGATCAGCAACTTTTTGATCTGGCAAGCGGCGTATGCAGAACTGTACCCGACTCCAGTGTATTGGCCTGATTTCGGCCGAGATGAGCTATGGGGTGCAATTGAAGCATATTCGCAGCGCAATCGCCGTTTTGGACAAACAGACGAGCAAATCGGGAAGGCATAATTGTGAGTACGGTAGCACAACGGGCGCTTGTTTCGTTGGTCATTGCGACCACTTTTGTAACTATTGCATGGTTGGGTGGCTGGTGGTTTTTTGTACCGATTGTGCTGCTTTTTGGGTTGGCAGCGACCGAGTTTTCCCAGATCGCAAAAAAACTTGATCTGCTTGTTCCGATTGGGTTGCTATTGCCTGGTTTGGGGGCGCATTGGCTGGCGGTGCAGGTCGGCCGCTTACAAAATGAGACGTTCTTTGCAACCGCTTTTGTGTTGTTGCTATGGTCGTTGTTCCGTTACGAACGAAGTGGCCGTCAACGCGCCGGTCACGATTTGGTTATGTCTTTGGCTGCCCTCATGCTGTTTGGCTGGTTTGGGGGACATTTACTCAAATTACGAGCGTATGCACCAGAAACTGGCTCGGAGGCGTGGCAGTGGACGGTGGTGGCGGTGTGTGCGATTTGGATGGTTGATTTTTTCGCTTATGGAGTGGGCAAATTTATCGCGGGGCGCGGCATTCTCGGCCGTCATGCCCTGTCACCACGCCTCAGTCCCAACAAAAGCATCGAAGGGCTGATCGGCGGCACGATGCTGGGGTCGTTGCTGGCGGTGGGCATTGGTGTCGGCTTATTTGATTTGCCGCTGACGGCCGTCCTGATGATGACGATCTGTGTAGCGATCCTCAATCCGGCCGGTGATCTTGTTATTTCAATGTTCAAGCGCACAGCAAAAGTAAAAGATACGGGAACACTTTTTCCGGGGCATGGGGGTGCGCTGGATCGGGTCGATAGTTTGCTCATCGGTGCGCCGATTGCGTGGTATATTCATCTATTGATGCAATCTATTTTGTAAGCACCACACACTATTTGATCACAATTGGTATCAAGCTAAGGTGAAAATCAGTCAAATCTGCACATCATCGGCGATTTGTTGCATCGGTCTCGCCCGGTGTTGGAAACACACGGGCTGTCAGTGTGCCTTTCGGCACGGCAAAAAACCCGTTTCAAACGGGTTTCAGTCGGCGTAGCAGCCGGTTTCAACCGGAGCGGTAACGAGTAAAACGCCTAGCTTGGTATGTATTCCCCACACACTATTTGATCACATATAAACAATCATACAAGACGCAAAATTTAGAAAAAAAGAGACGCAAAATCTTGCGTCTCTACAAAAAATAGGTCAGTTAGAACGATTATCTGATCTATCGTGTCAGAACGGGTAGGTAGATAGATGAACCGGCTGGCTCATAAGTGATCGGAATAGGCAATGGATTGCCTGCCGCATCAGCATAGACGTTGTTGCTTTCGCCATTGCTGTCTTCTTGCAGCACGTTACTTGCATCAACTTTGACGTAAAACTCGGTGATGTTCGCGCCGATCACACCGCTTATTGTTACATGGTGAGTATCGACAGAACATCCGCCCAATCCGGCCGGGAGCGTTGCCGCGCCAATCGGTTGTGTGAGAGCTGCGTCGGCAAACAGTTGGACAACTGTACCCTGTGCCACAGAGGTGTTCCCCGTATTGCGGACAGCTATCTCGAACGTAACAGGATAAGCGGTTGCACCTGTGGAAGTGTACGCTACCGCACTAGGCTGTACGTCTACTATCAGGTCTGGGAATAAGGTGTTGTTGTTGGTGGCGGCCGTTGAATAAGACAAAAAAGTATCACCAACATCGTTTAGCGCACTTGGTTGACCATCAATGAAGCTGGCTGGATTATCCACCAAATTGCTCGATGAGCCAGTTTCCACATTATTACCGGCACCATTGTTCACATCCGAACCATCACTCCGATATTGATAGACGCTGTACCATGCCCATTGCTGCACGAGGCGATTA
>CALECP010000138.1 GCA_937949915.1 uncultured Anaerolineae bacterium | reverse complement strand
GATCTTGCCAATTAATGTGGTCACGCTAATCTCAGATTGATTGCCGGGATGATAGCCCTTACGCGCCCATTGTTCATCTGTCAGCGATTGGGCGAAGCGCACCACCCGGCCGTGAATGCTCCGAATCAACGCCAGCGATTGTGTTAAATCGGCTGTCGTTGCATCAGGCATTTGCGCCCACACATCTTGGTCGAACGGCATGATGGTCGGGTACGGCATCGACAGTACAAATTTGAGCCGCGAATAGAGATTAACGGCCGCATCGGCAACATGATGCACGTTCTGCGCGACTGTCCAATCATCAGGCATATACGCCGTCGTCAACTGCTCATCATCTAAGCCAGCCACCAACGCCGCCAGCCGATCAGGATACGTGTGAATACTGTCAATAATCTCTGTTCGCGTTTTCATATTTCATCCCTATCCATGCGTTGAAACGCATGGCTGTGTTGTAAAAAACCTGTTAAAACAGGTTCAGGCGCAACCCGTTTTAACCGATTTTCTCAAATGCAGGCGCGGGATTCATCCCATGCCTACACCACATCACACATTACTTAGCGTTTGCGACTTCATACGCCGCAATCTCATCTTTCATGCCCAGCAAATAACCAAGCTGATCAACGCCCTGAATCATGCACTTTTTGCTAAATTCATCAATCGGGAACGACACTTCTCGGCCGTCTGGCAACGTCAGCAGTTGGTTCACCAAGTCTATCGTCACGGCCGTCTCCGGGTCTTCCTCGATCAAGCTAAAAATCTGCTTGTGCGTCTCTTCATCCACAATCACAGGCAACAGCCCATTTTTGAGCGAGTTACTGCGAAAAATATCCGCAAAAGACGTGCTGATAATCGCCTTAAAGCCGTAGCCCATCAACGCCCAGGGCGCATGTTCACGGCTCGATCCCGTCCCAAAATTATCGCCGCCAACCAAAATCGTCGCGCCCTGATGTTCCGGCTTGTTGATCGCAAAGTCAGGATTATCGGTCTTTGTGCCGGGTAAATATCGCCAATTTGAGAATAGCCCTTCTACCAAACCATCCTTGCTCGTCACTTTCAAGTACAGTGCGGGGATAATTTGGTCAGTGTCGATGTCATTGATCGGCACAGGCATCATTTTTGAGGTCAAAGTCTTAAATGCTTCCATTTCTAGTGTCTCAGTATTTCAGTATCTCAGTGTTTCAGTCGGCCGTCTTTTCTGACAAACTGATGGGCTGACAAACTGACTAACTTTCTTAATTGATCATCGTGCGCGGATCAGTCACCACGCCATTGACGGCCGAAGCCACGGCTGTCAGCGGACTGGCCAAGAATGTACGGCCGCCCTTGCCCTGTCGCCCTTCAAAGTTGCGATTGCTCGTGCTGACCGCATATTGCCCCGGCGACAATTGATCGCCGTTCATCGCAATACACATGCTGCATCCCGCACTGCGCCATTCCGCGCCCGCGCTCTGGAAAATCGCGTCTAGCCCTTCCGATTCCGCCTGTTTACGCACATCTTCCGAACCGGGAACAACCATCATGCGAACGTTGTCGGCTACTTTTCGGCCGTCGATCATCGCAGCCGCTTCTCGCAAATCTGTAATGCGCGAATTGGTACAACTGCCCACAAACACCACATCAACCGCCTTGCCGATCAACGGCTTGCCCGGTTCGATGTCCATGTAATTGAGTGCCTTTTCGAGCGATGATCGTTCATTCACATTGCGGATCACACTGGGGTCTGGTACAGCTTCCGTGATGTGAATGCCCATGCCGGGATTGGTGCCATACGTGATCATCGGCTCAAGTGCGTTCACGTCAATCGTGATCTCTTTATCAAATTGTGCGCCTTCATCCGTTTTGAGTGTACGCCAATACGCGACCGCTTCATCCCATGCCGCCCCTTTGGGTGCGTACTCACGCCCCTTCACATAAGCGAACGTCTTTTCGTCTGGCGCGATCATGCCAGCGCGTGCGCCGCCTTCAATCGACATGTTGCACATCGTCATGCGCCCTTCCATGCCCAAGCTGCGGACAGCTTCGCCCATGTACTCAAACACATGCCCCGTGCCGCCCTGAAAGCCATTGACCGCGATCAGCTTGAGGATCATATCTTTCGCCGTCACGCCCTCTTTCAGTGCGCCCACATAATCGACTTTGAACGTTTTCGGCTTGTATTGGAGCAGCGTTTGGGTTGCCATCACCATCTCGATTTCGCTCGTGCCGATACCGAAAGCGAGTGCGCCGAATGCGCCATGCGTAGACGTGTGGCTGTCGCCGCATACAATCGTCGTACCCGGCTGTGTCAAGCCCAAGTCAGGCCCCAGCACATGCACAATGCCGCGCTCGGTTGTCGTCGTGTCGTAGACTTTCACGCCAAATTCGTTGCAGTTTATCACCAATTGGTTCAACTGCTTCCGCGCCATGTCGTCGATCATGTCGAGCGAGATGCTGCCTGCTTTGGCGATGTCTACGGTGGGAATCGAGTGATCCATCGTCGCAAAGGTGCGGTCAGGACGGCGTACTTTCAGCCCTTTCTCGCGCAATCCGGTGAACGCCTGTGGCGAAGTCACCTCATGCACGAGTTGCAGGTCGATGTACAGAACAGTGGGCGCACCCGGCTCGTTTGCCACGACGTGCGCGTTCCAAATTTTCTCAAAAAGTGTCGTCGGTTTACTCATTTATCGTTCCTATATGATCACGATGATCACGCCAGCAATCGCAACTGCATCGGATCGTGATCGTTGTCTCTATATTGTCTTAATTGATCCAGAACGCCTAATTCGGCCGCGAGTGCGAACAAGTCAAGGCTGTTCAATAATTTTGTTGTAATCGGCCGTTTCCCATCCCAAAAGATGAGCGATTCGTAAAATTGTTGTGCTGGTTCTGATTGCAGTAGCTGCAAAATCAAAGTCGCTTCTGCCTCAGACTGACACGCCAGCAGGTAGCATGTATCGTCAAACACCACTGGCTTATTTTGGTACGGCCGAATCAGTTGAAATTGTAACCTTTTATAAAAACCGGAGATAGCGATTTTGTATGGTGCAAATGTGTAATCACCAACACCAAACATCGAGAAGCGCGGTTTTCCTTTGTAAATGCTACTTTTCCGGCCGTCCAAACGGTCTGCATACTGCATCAAATAAGCCCATATACAAGGGGCATTTTGTGCAATGGTGCGCGTTTCTTGCCCAACCATCTTTTGTGTGACAAGCATCCATCGACTCGGCGGCCGCGCATGGTTCACATCTGCACTCTTTAACATCGGAAACAAGTATTGTTCCTCAAGCGCTATCGTTTGATCAAAACCATTCGTAAATTGCTCGTCAGACGGCCGCAACTCCATCACAACTGCACAATCATGCTTAATCCCAGACCGCCATCGGTAGGATGTATTTGTGCCATGTTGCTGTAAATGCTGCCAGCGATCATAGACAGCAACATCAGCGATCAAACGACCATCTCGATACCCATACGCTGTATGAGGCGCATCCAGTGCCAATCGATCATACACTGTACAGGCTTGGTCAGCTTCGTCGGCCGATTGCATGACCAGCAGACACGCATCTACATTGACACCAAACGCCTCGTTCGCGTCAATCTGAAACTGCTTCGCGTCCAAATTCCAACCCCGGATCGGCGGCTCATCCCAAACTCGTTTCAAAATTTTTCGTGCCACGCTGCTCTTGATCAACATCGCAACAGTCAGTGATGTCGGCCGTCCCATACTGACTGAAATGAGCATACGTTGAATCATGTACTCTGACACATCGAAGTTGCTTGCCCCCGTGATCGCGTCGATGCCGTTCGAACCCTTTTCATTCCGTTTTTGGGGCAAATTATTACTATCCAAGCGAGATAACGCTGTGTTCGTTACCCATGGCGGATTGCCGATCACCAAAACGTGTTGATCGGCCGGGAACTCCCACGCAACTGCATAAAAATCTGCCCGTTCAACGTTAACCCGCTCCGCCAAACCCTGCTCATCAACCGTCTGCCGTGCCTGTTCAACATACGATTCGTTGATCTCGATCCCCGTTCCATATTTGAAATCGGGAAAGGCACGTGCGGCCGCAATCAAAAACGCCCCCACCCCACAAGTCGGTTCCACAATATAATCCGGCGTACACCCAAGCTGAACCAACAAATCACAAACCTGATCTGCTAACCATTGAGGCGTTTGAAAGTCACCATACTCGATCACATTGCGGGTCGCCATCACATCACCTTTACCACACCATCAACCATACCTGCTTGGTCAATGATGCGCCGATACTGTAACCGCCATTGAAGCGCGTTTGAAATCGTGAGATAACCGATCTGCGGCCGCTCTCCGATGATTCGTTGTGCCAATTGGTGCGCCTGAATCTCATCCACAGGCAGGCGACGATCCAACAAAAACGCTACAACATCATCTACATTGCCATCATTTTCGAGAATCGCTGATAGTCCAGTTGTGGTTTGATAATCGGCCGTGCGTTCGGCCGATACAAACGTCGTATGCACAATGTTTAACGTTCCCATTTTTGCCACAGGGTTGTCTGTTTTCTCATACACAAACACCAGCAATCCATAACCTAAGCCATAAATTTTCTGCGCGGCCGACTTGAATGGGCAAGATGATTGCGGCTGTTTGTGGCTCGTCACCTTCATATCTACATTCAATGCCGGAAAGTCGATTCCTCTAGCCGAATTACCCTGTTCATATACATATTTTTCACTCAAAAACGCTTGAAATTTATGCTCAAAATACGTGCCGACGCGCTTCCCATCTGTCACACCAAACAACGATTGATCCGCAACTGTCGATTCGCGTTCCGCAAACCGTTTCGCCTCAGCACACAATTTTTGAACAGTTAATTCCGGCCGCATCACGCCTCCCCAACTATCCGCAGCATCTGATTACCGCCGCGCTGGAACTCATAATCGACGGTGACGATTTCGGCCGCCCCACCCAACCAGTCCACAATCTCATCTAAATGGCGAGAGCGTTTCGAGCCTAGTTCGAGAAGCGGGAAGATGCGTACTTCGGCCGCCACACGCCGCAATTCCGTGATCGCTTGCTTGTGGAAATCGGCCGAAAATTGTTCACTATACAAAAATAAAAAGTGCGAACAGAGCGCAAGGTCAAACTGCTCTGTCTCAAACGGCAAAATCGGTAGACTTGCGTGGATGTAACGGCCGTCGGCCGTGCCTTCCTCAAAATCAGCCAGAAAATCACGCATCGCACCCATGCGAATCTCACCAAGCGCGTCTACGGACGGAATGTTATGCCACACAAATTCATCCTGATTATCCCGCAATTGCGCCATCACGACATTGTATGTCTTGTCAATTCGCTGGCTGATTTGCTCATGGGTGAATGTGTAGAGAGGATCGGCCGAAATCACCCGCTTCCCCAACCGCGCCATCTCCACATTGAAGCTGGCAGGTCCATCACCAACCCCCACAATTGCCCGATCAAGATCAGCGTCGGTCAGCGCAAACATCGCCCGATACTCTGCAAGCGTCCGCCCCCACGGGACAACATTTTCAAGCGTAAAGCTCACAAAACATCCTCCTTGTTCACGCGAACGCGCAACCATTTAATCGGCACAATATCAACAAGGTTGTCGTCAACATAAGTAAGCACCACAAAGTCGCTGCCCACATCTGATAATTCAACAACAGGCTTCCAAGTGTCTTTGCCCCAGCCCTTTATGTCGGCCGGGCCAAGCATAACCATCTGTGGCAACTGCGGTTGCGGCAAATCTGGCAGCATCGGATCGGAATAGATGCGAAACTGTTTACCCTTAAACTGCCTGATATATTCAGCATAGGCAACGTCAAACATCAAACTGCTCCCGTTTGATGACGGTTTTTGACACGCAGCATCTTGTTGAGGGCGGACAAATACGCTTTTGCGCTGGCAACGACGATGTCTGTTTCTGAGCCATGGCCGCCGAATGTGCGCGGCCGACTCACGCCCTGCTGCGGGTCGATCCGGTTCACATCAAACCCATTTTTCGACTCCAAGCGCACCGTCACCTGTCCATTTGCGTCGATCCCTTCTGTCACGGCGCGAACCGCATACTCAGACAGCACATTCGGAATGTTCACGATGCTATCAATCGCCTTGAATGTCGCATCGACCGGCCCTGTGCCAATGGCCACGGCCGTCTGCACGTTACCCTCTGGATCACGCAAACGCACGGCCGCTGTCGGCATCTCAACCGTGCCACATGTCACCTGCAAACCATCTAATTTATAGATGAGCGTGGGATCATCTAGCTCTGCATCGATCAACCCGATCAGGTCACTATCCGAAACCTCTTTCTGAGTATCCGCAAGCGCTTTGAATTTGACGAAAACCGCATTCAGTTCCTCACCTTGGACCTCGTAGCCCAAATCAGCCAAACGGGCGCGGAGGGCTGCCCGGCCGCTATGCTTGCCCAACACCAAATTGGTCTGATCCAAGCCGACATCTTGCGGCCGCATAATTTCATACGTGCCTGCATGTTTCAGCATCCCATCCTGATGGATGCCCGACTCATGGGCAAACGCATTCGCGCCCACAATCGCCTTATTGCGCGGCACAGCGATGCCTGTCAGCTTGGCAACCTGACGACTGACTGGCACAAGCTGCGTCGTTTCGATGCCCGTTTCCAAGCCAAAAATGCTCGGCCGTGTTTTCAACGACATCACAAACTCTTCCAGCGACGTATTTCCCGCCCGTTCACCGATGCCATTAATCGTCACTTCAACCTGACGCGCCCCCGCTCGCACACCGGCCAGCGTATTCGCCGTCGCCAGCCCCAAATCATCATGGCAGTGCGTTGAAATGATCACATTTTCGATGCCCGGCGTGTTCTCTTTGATGCCGCGAATCATTTCAAAATACTCTGGCGGTGTGAGATAGCCAACCGTATCTGGAATGTTGAGCGTCGTCGCCCCCGCCTTGATCGCTTCTGCCAGAACCAAATACATAAACGTCGGATCGCTGCGGCCGGCATCCATTGGCGAAAATTCGATGTCCGCACACATTGATTTTGCATGTTTCACCATGCGAATCGCCCGTTCTACAACCTCTTCCGGGTCCATCCGCAACTGATGCTCCATGTGAATCGCACTCGTGGAGATGAAGGTGTGAATGCGTGGCGTGGCAGCAAATTGAACAGCCTCCCACGCCTTGTCGATGTCGCGCTCAATGGCACGGGCCAATCCGCAAACAATCGGTGTGCGGCCGTGCGGCCCGGCCGTATGCCCCACCTCTTTCGCAATGTTCTGGACAGCAAACAAATCATCTGGCGACGCGGCCGGAAAACCAGCCTCGATCACATCGACACCCAGCCGGGTAAGCGAACGAGCAACTTCCAGCTTCTCACTAGATGTTAGACTTGCACCGGGCGATTGTTCACCATCTCGCAATGTCGTATCAAAAATTCGGACATAATTATTTTCGCTCATATCACTTACTCCATATCATTTCGTGCCGCAGACGCTTGTTGTTCTCCGGCACGCTATTATGCAAACCGGGGATAACTAACAAATGTATACCAACGGTTTACGATTTAATAAGTAGCTCCAAAAGAAGGGTTGTTGATAGCCGGAAATCGGCTTTTTCATAAAGCGTAACTGCATCGGGCATACTATATGCTGCGATGTGTTCCGTACCGTATTCTGTTGCCAAAGCAATCACTGTTTCCAAAAAGCGCACTGTCAAATCGGGATCGTCATCGTCGATCATTTCAACGATCTGCCACACCAACCCACTCGGATTGGCAGGGACAGGCACACCATAAACGGGCATTACACTGCACAAGCCCACGATCCGGCCGTTTGTCTCAGCTACCCACGCGATCAACGATTCATCCGCCAACGTTTTCTCGAAATAGCGAATCGTGTGCGCGGTGTATTCGTGTTGCTCAATCGGCTTGGCAAATATAGATTTATCGGCCGCCGCCAAGCGCAACATCGCTATTGCTTCCGCGTCGTGGGGTTCTGCCCGTCTAACTACCATACTTATATTTGTCTCACTCCAATTGTGTGATACAGGAAGTCATTACTCCGATCCCCATTCCAGAACCGTTCAGGAAAAATCTGATACCAAACAATCCCTTTTGCCCTCTCAGGTACAAATTGAGACATAACATAATCGTAGAGACGCACCGGCGGTGCGTCTCTACTGCATCACGATTTACTCGCCCGGCTTGACCGTAACCGGATCAACAAACGGCATCATGCCGCGCAACTTTGCGCCCACTTCTTCGATCATGTGATCTTGATCCCGCGCCCGCATCTTGGCGAACTCGCCACGGCCGTTCTGGTTCTCTTCGATCCACATTTTCGCAAACGTGCCGTCTTGGATTTCGTCGAGCAGCTTGTGCATTTCGTGCTTTGTCTGCTCTGTCACGATGCGCGGGCCCGCCCAGTAGTCGCCCACTTCGGCCGTATCGCTCACGCTATAGCGCATGTAGTTCAAACCACCCTGATACATCAAATCGACGATCAATTTCAGTTCGTGCATACACTCGAAATACGCCATTTCGGGCGAGTAACCCCGCTCCACCAACGTCTCGAAGCCCGCTTTGACCAGCGCGGCCGTACCGCCACACAACACCGCTTGCTCACCGAACAAATCTGTCTCAGTTTCGTCCTTAAACGTCGTCTGAATCACGCCAGCGCGGGTGCAGCCCACGCCCCAAGCATAGCTCATCGCCAAATCAGTCGCCGTACCAGACGCATCTTGGAACACAGCCACCAAGCCCGGTGTGCCGCCACCGGCCGCAAACACCTGACGGACGCGATGCCCCGGTGCTTTCGGTGCAGCAAGACTCACGTCCACATCTTTTGGCGGCACAATCGTGCCATAGTGTGGGTTAAAACCGTGCGCGAACATCAACGTTTTGCTGGCATCCAAATGGGGCGCTACATCGTCGGTGTAGATTTTCGGTGCTTTCGTGTCTGGCACGAGCATCATCACCACATCGCCCCATTGGGTCGCGTCCGCGACTGTCATCACATTCAAGCCAGCCGCCTCAGCTTTGGCGCGAGACTTGCTCCCTTCACGCAAGCCCACAACCACCTCAACACCATTGTCGTTGAGGTTCATCGAGTGTGCGTGTCCCTGTGAACCAAAACCGATGATCGCCACTTTTTTCGCTTTGATCAATTCGGGATTTACATCATTATCGTAATACATTTTCATCTTTCTATTTTTCCCGTAGAGACACAAGATTTTGTGTCTCTTTCTTATTTTTGTTTCAAGAAAACGCAAAATTTTGCGTCTCTACCATTTGTTTTTTATACGGTCATCAGAGCGTCGATTCCAACCCATTTTAATGGGTTTTCCACCACACAGCCGTGTGTTTCAACACACGGCGCACCATGTCCCTACGAAAGATCACGCCTCATCCGCCTTGAATGTTTTGTACCAAACAAGCACGTGCATAGCAGGCAGCATCGTCGTCGATTCCATCATTTGGACACCATCGATCACAATCGCAACACCATTCGCTTCGTTGCGCGTGATCCAATCGTTGATCTCTTTGCCCAAACTTTTCGCGTCAGCCTGATTGAACCCTCTGATTTTTGAGCGTTTCATCTATTACAGGCTTCCATTCGTGTTTTGTGCATTTTTCAACGATTTGGATGCGCTCTCAGCGTTCGGCGTATGCCGTTTGCCGCCTTCCACGCCGCGTGTCATCGCCACGTTGCCAGTACGAACGCTTTCGATGATGCCATACGGCGCGAGAATATCGAGCAAGCTGTCCACTTCCTCGCTGGGCGCAACGATCTGCACGATCATCGACTCTTTGCCCACGTCCGCGATAGATGCGTTGACGATGGCAGCGACGCTTTTCACTTCGGCCGCCTTTTCCGCCCCCGCACGAATTTTGACCAAGCCAAGCTCGCGCAAAACGGCGTTCGATTCAGTCACGTCCTGCACGTCCACGACGTTGACCAACTTATACAGATTGGCTTCGACCCGCTCGGCCGAAACGTCACTGCTGTCCATCACGATTGTCATGCGGCTGATGTCCGGGTTCTCTGTCCGGCCGACATTGAGCGAGTCGATGTTAAAATTTCTGCGCCGAAACAACGACGCAACCCGATTGAGAACACCAGGCTTATTTTCTACAGTAGCAATTAATGTTTGACGCATTATGCCGCCTCCTCAGTTGCCGTTGCATCGGCATTCACAACCGGCCGCCGGATCATGTCATCCAAGTCACGGCCGGTCGCCACCATCGGGTACACGGCCGTCTCTTTCTCAATCACAAATTCGATCACCGTCGGGCCATCCACACTGTGCGCGAACGCAATCGCTTCAGCGATCTGGTCACGGTTTGTCACCTTCATCGTCGCAATCCCATACGCCTCTGCCAGCTTGCAGAAGTCCGGGTTTTTCATTTCAACCGCACTGTAGCGATGGTCAAAGAACATTTCCTGCCACTGGCGCACCATGCCCAGATAGCTATTATTGAGAATGGCAACATTGACGTTCGCATTCTCTTGCATCGCCGTGCCGAGTTCTGTCATCGTCATCTGGAAACCACCGTCACCGACAATAGCCCACACGTTATCGGCCGCCTTGCTCTTGCCATCCTTGACAGCAAACCATGCCCCCAGCGCGGCCGGGAAACCATATCCCATCGTGCCAGCCCCACCGCTCGACAGCCATTTGTAAGGCTGCTCCAGCGTGTAGTATTGGCACGTCCACATTTGGTGCTGCCCCACGTCGGTGCTGACAATCGCCTTGCCCCCCGTCGCTTGCCACAGGTCACGGATCACGTGCGAACCATACAGCTTGCCATCGGTGTGCCACGATTGAATGGTGCGCTCTTTCGTGTCTCGCTTCCAACCATCGATCTTGTCGAGCCATTCTTCATGGTCGCCCGGTTCGAGCATCGGCATCATGTCAGTCAAAACGGTGCGTAAATCACCCAAAAGCGCAACATCTGCATGAACGTTTTTGTGTAGCTCTGTCGGGTCGATCTCGATGTGTATTTTCTTGGCACGGGGCGCATACGTCCGCAAATTACCAGTCACACGATCATCAAAACGCATCCCAAACGCCAGCAGCAAATCAGCTTGCTGAATCGCGTTATTCGCATACGCTTCGCCGTGCATACCCATCATGCCGAGGCTCAATGGGTGGCTGGCTGGCAGACCGCCCAGGCCGAGCAATGTCATCGACACAGGCGTTTGCGTTGTCTCTGCAAAGAGGCGTAGCTCCTCCATCGCATTCGATTTGAGAACACCATGCCCAGCGAGAATGACCGGCCGCTCTGCCATCTTGATCAGCTCAAGGGCTGCCTCAAGGTCTTCGATGGGCGCGTGTGTGGGCGGACTGTAACCGGGCAAGCCGACTGTTTCGGGGTATTCAAATTCGACTTCCTGAATCTGGGCATTTTTGCAAAAGTCGATTAGAACGGGGCCGGGTCGGCCGCTACGGGCAATGTGAAACGCTTCGCGTACAGTCGCCGCCACATCGGCCGCGTCTGTCACCATATAATTGTGTTTGGTGATCGGCAGCGTCACACCAGTCACGTCCGTCTCTTGGAACGCATCGGTGCCAACCACGCTGATCGGCACTTGACCGGTGATACACACCATCGGAATCGAGTCGAGCATCGCGGTAGCGATCCCGGTTACAAAGTTGGTTGCGCCCGGCCCAGAAGTAGCGATACACACGCCCACTTCACCACTGGTACGGGCATAGCCGTCTGCCATGTGGCTTGCGCCTTGTTCGTGCCGCACCAGCACATGATGGATCGGATAGTCGAGCATGGCATCGTAGCACGGCATAATTGCGCCGCCCGGATACCCGAAGACGGTTTTCACGCCTTCACGCACAAGGCATTCCCAGAGTATTTGGGCTCCTGTCTTTTTCATACGGACAGCTCCTTGGGGGAGTTAAAGGTTGATGGTTGATGGGTTAAAGAAAGTTCAAAGTTGAAAAGTTGAAAAGTTGAAAATTGAAAGAAAAAAAATCGCGGGATTGTGTCTCCGCGATCTTGTTTTAGTTTTAATTGTATCTGGTTGTGATGGGCGGCCATCGGCCGACAAGCACAAACGGCCGCGCTGGTAGCGTGGCTGTGATTGGTTTGGGGATAATTATTGATCGTCCGCATCATCATTCTCACTCAATAAAACCGATAAAAAACAAAAAGAGAAAACAAAAAGGGCTGCCCGGTTGGGCAGCCCTTTAGCTTTCTGACGTTTTCACTTAATTCAGTGTTCCGCCCTGATAGCTGCCCATGCGTAAGTTGACTCGTTGACGACCACGACAAGAGCCAAAAGGAGGAGGACGCTAATAATGGGGAACAAACTGTTCATCACATTCATAACATTTTCGATCCGATAAATCGTAGACGGTAGTGTACTTTTGCGATTCTCTTATGTCAAGGTATTTCAGCAAGCACGATTATATCGTCCATTCATCGTTAATCACAGCAGCGATTTTCCAGCCATCTTCTGTTTCGATGAGAACGATAAAGAGCGACCGCCAATCGAGACCGTTATATTGTTCATCAAAGCCTGTGAAATGATATTCGATCACCTCTGTATCTGGATAGATGTCGGGGATGTTGTTGATTTGGTTGCCGTAGGAAATACGCTCGTTGTAGCCGACAATTTCGGCCGCCAAATAATCAACCCCATACGCATACCTGTCTGCATAATCAGCATACGTCGCCTCAATCGGTTCGCCAATGCCAGTGCTGATGCCCCATGTGTACACCGCCTCATCTTCATACAAGTCAGCGATCTGCGCGGCCGAAAAGATCAGATCATCGTCGCGCAAACCACTATACGGCGCAAAACGTATCCCGTCCGCGTGTGCCATGTCAGCCAATGTCGCCATATCTTGATCGCGCAGAGCGATCAGGGCGCGGGTCGCTTGTTCAATGGCGGCCGCAGCGGCCGAGCCGCGCACTTCTCCCCCCACAGCAGGCAGGGGCGTGGGCAAAACCTGTGCCACAATCGGGGTGGGGGTGGCGACGGGTGTTGGCGGCACGGCCGTTGTGGGATCAGTCGGCACGGCCGTGGGCGCAACTTGGGCGCACCCCAACAGTAAAAATAAAAGAACGAGCGACAAAGAGCGAATGAAATGAGTGATCATGTAACAGACTCCAGAGATACGTGATTGGTGCTGTGTAGTTACATGGCGAACCATGTAACTACAATGCGCTTACACACTTATTCGTCACCCGTCATTCGCTACTCGTCACTCTCTCAACCCTCTTTTCAAAATTTTGCCACTCGCCGTCATCGGAAAAGCGTCACGGATTTCTAACATGCGCGGATATTTGTAGCCAGCCATATTCTCTTTGCTCCACGCGATCAGCGCATCGGGCGTGGTTTTTGCCCCCTCTTTGAGAATGACAAACGCTTTGATCTCTTCGCCCAGCGCATCGTGGGGAACACCGATCACGGCCGCCAAGCTGACGGCCGGATGGGTCATCAGCACCTCTTCGATTTCACGCGGGTACACATTGTAGCCGCCGCGTAACACCATATCTTTGACCCGATCTGAAATATAGACATACCCATCTTCGTCCAGTTTGCCGATGTCGCCTGTGTGAAACCAGCCATTTCGCATCGCTTCGGCCGTCGCGGCGGGACGGCCGAGATACCCTTTCATCACGTTATGGCCACGCACCACAATTTCGCCCAATTCGCCCACTGGCACATCATGATCGTCTGTATCGACAACACGCAATTCGACTCCCCAAATCGGCTCTCCAACCGAACCGGGCTTGCGCGGCCGTCCAAGATGATGGAAGGTGCAGATCGGGCTTGTCTCGCTCAGACCATACCCTTCGAGAATAGCCACGTTAAATTTTTCCTCAAAATCTTTCATCACTTCGACAGGCATCGAGCTGCCTCCCGTAGATGCGAGGCGCATATTGCTGGCGATTTGCGGCAGATCGTAATCGTTTTCTGCACCGGGCAAATTGAGAATTGCCCAATACATTGTTGGCACACCGGCGAAACAGGTCACGCTATCGCGCTGCATGATGGCCAAGACGGCCGCCGGGTCGAACCGGGGCAACAGCGTCATCGTGCCGCCAGAGTAGAGGCTGGCGTTCATCTGCGCCGTTTGCCCGTAGGAATGAAAGAGCGGGAGCGTGATCAACGACGTATCCGCATCTGACATAGCAAATAAGTTAGCTGTCACCATCGCGTTCATCACCATGTTGCTGTGCGTCAGTTCTGCCCCTTTCGGTTGCCCGGTTGTGCCACTGGTGTACAGAATAACGGCCGTATCGTCTGTGTTTGTCTGTACTGTATCAAATGTGGTGGGTTGCCCCGCCATGAACGCACCGAGCGTCTGCACATCGGCGAGGGGAGATGGCGCGGCCGGCTCGCTGGTGATCACGATCAATTGCTCACACGCGGCCGCATCGGCAAAACCAGCCTGCCCGTAATCGCTCATCGGCAATTGCACCGTCCCTTCAAAACAGAAGTACGCTTTCGCCCCGGCATCATTGAGGTGATACGCAATTTCACGCCCTTTGAGCAACACATTGAGCGGCACAACAGTCGCGCCCGTCTTGAGAATACCATTGTAAACAAGCGGAAAGTACGGCACATTGGGACACGATAACGCAACGGTGTCGCCCGGTTCGATCCCGGCCGCGACCAGCCCATTAGCAATCTGGTTGGCGGCCGCGTTTGCCTGTGTGTATGTCAATTGTGTTTCATTGAGGATGATCGCTACTTTGTCGGGATAGTCGCGGACGCTGTTTTCGAGGAGGGAAGCTAAGTTCAACATAGTGGGATTCCTTATGCTAGTGATTATTGCCCGATTATAGCAGGGATGTAACGACTCACGTAGTTGCTAGTACAGACGGGCTTAAATATCCAAGCATTATCTATGCACATAAAGGTCTTCCCTTGTATGTCCACTTGAATGGCTTGGCAAGCGTTTCATTGAAGTAGTCGATGAAATCAAGGAGGCGTTGTCGCAACGCCTCCTTTGACGTAAAACTCCCACGCTTGATGACCCGACGGGAAAGAATAGAAAACCATACTTCAACTTGATTGAGCCAAGAACAATGTTTGGGCGTGTAGATAATGCGAATCCGATGGGATTTATCTTGTAAAAACGCGGCTCT
>CALECP010000137.1 GCA_937949915.1 uncultured Anaerolineae bacterium | reverse complement strand
ACATGAATTCCCAAAGAGCCCTCTTTTTTTGCATAAGCGGCTCATCGACTCACTTCGTACACATCTGTAAATCGGTCTAGCTTGGTGCGAATCCACTCTGCATCATCATTGTTGGTCACTTCGACCAAAATGTAGACGTGCATATCATCCCCTTTTACTTGGACAATTTTTGTTTGCAATAGTTTGGTGTTGCGCCCTTTGAGCATCGTGGCGATCCGCACCAGAATATCGTCGCTGCGAAATGCTTTGATGTGGAAGGCGACAGAGTAACGGGCATCTTTTTGCTGCCCCCACGCCACTTCTTCGATGACGCGCTCGCCGTCGTTGTCTAGCAAACGGCCGAGCTGCTTGCATGTTGCGCCATGAATGGCGATGCCCCGGCCGCGTGTGATGTAGCCCATGATCGGCTCTGGATAGATCGGGTTGCAACAGTTGGCAAAATGAGTGGCCAGCCCTGCCATGCCCATCACGGTTAACCCTTGTTTGCCGCTGCTGGCTGTCCGGCGCGATTGTTCAGGCGTTTCTTCTACGAGAGGTGGCGGCGGCTCTACTTCGCGGCGTGCGTGTTGGATAAAGCTGATCGTCCCCTGAATACTGGCGATTTTGACATCGCCAAAGCCGACTTGTGACAGGTAATTGTCTTCGCTTTCCCCATGCCAGTCGGCGAGATCGGCCGCGCTAATATCGGCCGCCTTTGCCTCTTTTAGCTCACGGTTAATGATGGAGCGGCCGACCTCCAAATAATGCTCACGTTCGTTGGTGCGAAACCATTGGCGAATGCGGCTACGGGCGCGATTAGATTGCGTATAGCCCAAGTTCTCGTTCATCCAATCCCGGTTCGGCCGTCCCGGCTTGTCTTTGCTCGATGTCAGAATGCTTATCTTGTCGCCCGATTGCAACTGATAATTGAGCGGCACCATTTTGTCATTTACTTTTGCGCCTACACAACGATGCCCTACCTGTGTGTGTACCGCGTATGCAAAGTCAACCGGGGTCGCGCCCTTCGGCAAATCGATCACATCATTGCCCGGTGTAAACACATAGACGCGATCTTCTTCGGGCGGTGTGTCTGCGGCTGGCTCGGCCGTGCTTCCCCCTGCATCCATCGCATCTAGTAAGCTGCGGAGCGATTCTACTTGCCTCACTAGCCCTGCGCTGGGTTTGCCGCCTGCTTCTTTGTATGCCCAGTGTGCCGCAAACCCGCGCTCTGCTTGATCGTGCATTCGCTGGGTACGGATTTGCACTTCTAATGTATGGTCGTTTTCATCGCGCACGGCCGTGTGCAGCGAGCTATACCCATTAGGCTTTGGATGCTGAATATAGTCGTCAAACTCCTCTGTGATCGGCCGCCAGCCATCAATACTATGCACGATCCCCAACGCCCGATAACATTGCGTATATTTCGTCTTTTTGCGCTCCGTTTCTTTCAAGTCGGGGGCTTCTGGTGCGTCTTGTTTGATGATGATCCGCAGAGCATGAGCATCAAAAATCTGGTCAAGCGTGACGCGCTTGCGCTCCATTTTTTTGTAGATCGAATAGATATGCTTCGAGCGGCCGGTAACAGTTGCGTCGATGTTATATTGATGTAATTGTTGCTGCAAAATCCCTTTTGCTGTCTGGATGCGCTCGTTACGTTCCTCTCGCCGTTCTGCCAGTCCAGTCGCAATCTCTTTGTATTTCTCTGGATCGAGGTAGCGAAATGTTAAATCCTCTAACTCCCATTTGAGCGTCCAGATGCCGAGCCGGTTGGCAAGGGGCGCATAAATGTTTCGCACGTCTTCGGCGATCAGGCGGCGGCGTTCGGCCGGGAGATATTTAGCCGCCTGTAACGTATGCAAGGCGACGACGATCCGAATGAGAACAACACGTACATCCCCCTTGATGATGCTAAAAGCAGCTCGTCGCACCGCCTCTAATGTGCGCTGGTTGGCGTTGGCTGAATGATCTGTGTAAATATCGAGATCGCGCAACGCATGGAGCATGGTGGCGACATTTTTCCCGCATATATTTTCCACCAAATCGAGATCGTCTCGAACGGTGTGATAAAGCAGTGCCGCACACAATGTATCGGTATCGACGTGATAATTGAGCAGCGTATTGGTGACGTGTAGGGTGTGCTGAATGCGGGGCAATCTGGAGAGGGTGTTTTGTTCGCCATACAGTTGCCGCGCCAGTTGATACGCTTCGCTGAGTGTGTTTTGCGCGGCCGGATCAGATAGACGGCCGACAACATCGGCAAAATCAAGTACTTTTAATGACTGTTTTTCCAAACCACGACTCATAAATTGTTGGTAGTTGATCTCACTTCGGTAAATTCTTCTTTGGATCGCGCAAAAGAGCTTTTGCACCCGCACGGACACCGCTCACACGCTTGCGGGCATCCATCGTCGGCTTGACCACGTTTTCACTGACAAAATCAGTTGTTCCTTTCGCTGTGCCTACGATTTGATTCGCCTTTTCCAAAATCGGTTTGACCTCAAATTCAACCGTATTGACCAGGCGAATGACCATGACCAGCAAAATGATGAGCGCAATGCCAAACACGCATCCTTCTAAAGCCAGCCCGATGATAAATAGATCGCGGATCACGTCTAGTTGCACGTTGCCGTAGCGCGAAATGAGCCAAGCGAGTCCAACGCCCAGCACACCGACGACAATGGCGACAATCACACCGATGATCACATATTTGCGCGGGATAAATGGTTTCTGATGGGTCTCTTGTGAAGCAGTCATAATCACTGGAAAGTATACCAGCTTTTGAAACGCAATTTGTGGCTTGTCGCTTACACAAAAAAAGTGCGCTGATCAGCATTTTATCGAGGAAGGCGAGAGAGTAATTGCAACCGCGATCATTGCTCTGGCACGGCCGGATCGTCTGTTGTAATCGTTCCCATCTGGTTGTGCTGATGGGTAATCGTAATGCTGATCGGTTCGCTCTCGGCCGGGGTTGCCTCTGGTGTCGTTGTTGCTGGCACATACGGCCGTAGGGCGGCCGCATTCGCCTCGCGGGTCGCTGCCACGTCGATACGTGTCACTCTCGGCCGGGGCGTTCTTGTAGACATTATCTGTCGTGTTTCAGTAGGGTAAACAAGAGGCACAGGCTCTGGCGACACAACATTATAAAAAGATGACGACTGCTCAAAATACTGCTCAGGTTCAATAGCGTATTCAATACCGTCTATTATAACTAACGACCCTAGAAAGATCGTTGTACCTAGCGCAATAGACTCGAAAACACCCCACATATGGGCTACATTCCGGGGGCGATGAATGTGTATGTGGTGCGCCATTCTCATCCGCCGTTGGTGGCGTGTGAAGAACAGCATAAAAATAAAACCGAATGATACTAAAAGAGACCATGACATATCTGGTCTCGTTTGCCACGAATAGCGCGGCACAAACATGAACCATTCGGCCAACCGTACAACGAGTGCTAAGAATATCCCCGTAGGGATAAGGAACAACCAATCCACA
This sequence comes from uncultured Anaerolineae bacterium, assembly GCA_937949915.1. GTDB lineage: Bacteria > Chloroflexota > Anaerolineae > Promineifilales > Promineifilaceae > CALECP01. The sequence goes on along the minus strand of CALECP010000137.1, from coordinate 9,177 downwards.
TAAAGGTTACGCATAGATATATGATAGCAAAAAGCGTATGGGCTGTACCCTGTGATTGTTATACGTTAATTGGTCTGTCAATTTTGTGAACGGGGCTATTGTGTCACGGCCGTATTTGGCACACACAGCCAAATGAGGTGGCAGAATAGCCTGAAAGGTTGACTGACTAATTTGACTAGCCACGAATCTCTACCCACTATATCATTCACACCATGATTCGCGCTCAACTGATCTCTGTTCCCCGTGTCGTTTGTTTGTTTGGATTGCTACTGCTTGTCGCGTGTATTCCCGAACAATCGACTATTTCTATTTTAGTCCCGGCCGAACCGTCACCGACCGATGGCGAACATCCCACCATCGCTGATTATTGGGCTGGCACGGCCGATTTTCGGCTAGATGTCGAAGACACAAAGCTGCCGATGGGTGAATCGGAGACGATTGTCACCGAGACCGGGCATTACTGGAGCTATCTCCATGCCAGCGACCGCTCGGCCGGGGCTGTCGATCAATGTGGTACGCCTGTCGAATTTCCCGGCTGCACCGTCGTCTACTACAGCGAATTTGGTGATATTTTTAGCCATCAACAACCGCTTGTCTGCCAATTTGCCTGTATGCAATGTCCGTGTGACAGCGAAACCGACCACATCGACCAGCAACAATACCCTGATGTGCATTACGATGCAGATACCGAAACGCTCTATCTCGTCTATGAGTATCGTGGCAGCACCAAAATGCGAACATCATACGATGGGCTGGCATGGAGCGATCCGGCCGATGTGGGCGAAAGCGGTCACTGGCGGCTCTGGCTCAAAGATTGCCCCGACTATGAACGCATCGGCGAGCATCCCTTTGTTCCTTACGACTATGAATGTTTGTCTGGTGCGCCTCCCGGTGTCTTTGTCGAAGATGGCGTGGTGTATGTTTTCATGGGAATGGGACAAGCACCGGGCAATATGGGCTGCTACAAAGGGCGTGTGGGCGAAAAGCCAGAAAATTACAAACGCTGTAAAAACAATCCCTTTTTCACCGGTGCAACAACGTATGGTGATGTAAACGCTTGGGGCGAAGACGCACATCCTAATTGGGATTTTCGCACCATTAGCTCGGCCGAAATCGTCCCCATTGGTACAGGGGAAGAGCGCCGCTTTTACATGTTCTACGAAGGCATTCGCGGCCCCGGCCCCGGCGCACCGGGCGACAACCAATTCGGCATTGGTCTGGCGCGGAGTGTGACCCATAAAATCGACGGTGCATGGGAAAAATTTGACGATAATCCTCTCATTCTCGAACTACCGGGCAACATTGGAATGGGTCACACAGATGTCGTGGTAGACGACGGCATCACATACATGTATACATCGCTCGACGGCGTGGTTCGCAGTCGGCTTACTCTTGTTTGGAAGAATAAATAAATGAATAACTATCTAACACGATTGACCGTTTTGCTGTTTGCATTTTTCGTTTTGATCGGGTGTGGCGACACGGCCGACACGCCCAACGTCATCGTTTTGCCTACGCCCACACCGGGCGCATTGCCTTTGCTCGCGGCCGAAGAACTGCCGCTCGATGGTGATCATCCGACGCTGGCCGATGTGTGGGATCGCACGGCCGGATTTGTGATCGAAGAGATGGACACAGGGCTGCCGATGGGTGAATCGGAAACGATTATCATGTCCAGTGGGGAATGGTGGAGCTACGTCCATGCCTCAGATCGTTCGGCCGGGGTCGTTGACCAATGTGGTGATCCCGTCGCGTTTCCTGGCTGCACCGTCATCTACAAAAGCACCGATAGCGGTATGAGCTTCGACGCAGGCGAACAACCCACCTGCCAACTGGCCTGCCACGCTTGCCCGTGCGATTCTGAGATTGACCACATCGACCAACAGCAATATCCCGATCTGTTTTATTACGGGCCGACTCGTTTGCTGTACATGGTGTATGAATATCGTGGACAGTCGAAATTATGGTCATCGGCCGATGGCGAAAATTGGAGCAACACGCAACACGTCGCCGGAACAGGGGTATGGGGCTTCGATTATCAATCTTGTGACGATGATCTGTTGATCGGCGACCATCCATTTGAAGAAGAATACTCCGACTGTTTGGCCGGGGGGCCTCCCGGCATTTACGTCGAAGGGGACACGATGTACATATTTGTTGCGATGGGCAAAAATCCGGGCAAATTAGGTTGCTTCAAAGGCAGCGTCCATCAACCGACGAGCGAATACGAACGCTGTGATAACATTTTGCTCTATGGTGCAGGACGCTATGGCGACCCCGCATACACGGGTAATGATGCGAACATTTTCTTTGACTTCAAGACGCTCAGTTCGGCCGAAGTGACACCGATTGGCTCAGGTGCTGACCGTCGTTACTACATGCTGTACGAAGGGGTGCGCGGCCCCCGTGAAGGCGACGGCGGCGATACGCAGTTCGGAGTCGGACTGGCACGCAGCAAAACGGCCGCCATCGACGGCGAATGGGAAAAATATCCGGGCAACCCGCTTTTGATCGATCTTCCGGGCAACATCGGTATCGGTCATTCTGACATCGTGGTGGAAGATGGCATCACGTATATGTACACATCATTGAATGGCACAACGCGCAGCCGCTTGCGTGTAGCGTGGCAGAATCAGTGAAACAAGTGACGAGTGACGAGTGACGAGTGACGAGTGACGAGTGGCGAATAGAAGATGATGCAGATTGCTGTACGGTGTTTTGATATTGATTGTGTTGATGCGCCAGAAACGCCAGCAAAACCGGGTAAGCACCACTCGTCACTCGTCATTCGTAGCTCGTCACTCATAGTTTGTCATTCGTCATTCGTAATTCATAGACAAGGCTGGCTATAATGCAACTATGACCATTGCTGACAGTATTGCCATCGTACAGGACAAAATAGCACGGGCGGCCGTGCGTTCTGGGCGTGCGGCCGAGGCGGTGACGCTGGTTGCTGTCAGCAAGCAAAAGTCAGTCGAAGGCATTCAGGCTGCTTATGATGCGGGTGTTCGTCATTTTGGCGAAAACCGTGCGTATGAGTTGCAGGAAAAAGCAGAATTGATCGCTTTGCCCGGTCTACAATGGCATTTTGTAGGACATCTACAGAAGCGACAGGCGCGGCCGATAGCTGATTATGCCCATCTTTTTCATGCAGTAGATCGCTACAAAATTGCTAAACGGCTATCTGGTTTTCTCATCGGAATAGAGCGCACCTTGCCCGCTTTGCTCGAAGTTAATATATCGGGCGAAGAGACAAAAGCGGGGTTTAATTGCGCCCAGTGGGAAACAAACAGCGAGCAACTGGCACAACTGTATGCTGATATTGAAAAGATGTTGTTATTGCCCCAAATCGAAATTGGCGGCTTGATGACGATGGCCCCTTGGGGCGCGTCGGAGCGTGATGTCCGTGCTGTTTTTCAGCGTACGCGCGCTCTTGCCGAAAAATTACAAACAGATTTTCCCCAAGCGGACTGGTCTCAGTTGTCGATGGGGATGACAGATGATTATGAAATTGCTATCGAAGAAGGGGCGACACAGGTGCGTGTCGGCCGTGGCATCTTCGGTGCTAGATATTACGGATAGGAAAAATTAAAATGGCTCAAATTGTTGGACAAATCTTCTACGTTTTCTACTTAATTTTGATTGCACGTGTCATTATTTCATGGCTTCCCCAGCTACGAAAGAACGCGATTGCAGACATGATCTACAAAATCACTGATCCTGTACTTGCGCCCATTAAAAAGGTGTTGCCGCCGCTTGGTGGTCTCGATTGGAGCGTTTTTGTTCTGATTCTGCTCATGCAGATGATTCAAAATATGTTGTTCTAGGCAACTGTCAACGGTACGCGCCTGTCAACAAACGTCAACTGATTTTCACTGTTTCTAGTCGCCTAACAGCGTGATAGTGTTGTCACTTGGTTTGACGTGCGTACCGGCTGCATCGATCTGCATCGATCCGATGGACTGATCACATGGCTGATCTTGTGTTTGTGTTGTCGTGCTATTGCCGGGGCGCAAAATAGGGTATCATGCAGGCATAATGAACCGGGTACAAATCAAATCGCGTCTTATTCAAAATGGGCATCGGCTCACATCTTCGCGTAGCCAAATTGTGGATGCGTTGCTGGTGTCGGGTGGGCATATCAGCGCGGATGCGCTCTATGAGCAAATGAAAGGGGCGGGGAAAACGGTCGGCCGTATGACTGTTTTTCGCACGTTGGATTTACTGGCGCAGATCGGGGCGATACGGCCGACGTACCAACAGACAGGCGCAGCCCACTATATTCTCCTTCACGACGGGCATCACCATCACATCATCTGCACCCAATGCGACCAAACCATCGAATTTGACGACTGTATCCTCTCCGACTTGGGCGATCAATTGAGCCAACGCTTCGATTTCGACATCACTGGTCACCTTATCGAACTGTATGGCCTGTGCGCCAACTGCCGCATTTAGTTTATCTTGTCGGTTTAACCATATCCCCGCCCCGCATCTGCAAAAAAATCATATTTGAGTGTAAAAAGTCAAACAGGCATATTGATTTGCTAAAACGCTGACAAACCGTGCGATTCGTGTGCAAACCAATGCTTGAAAACAAACCATTTGTTATAATGGCACAATATACAAATTGTCACCTTGTTTTTTGGACAATTGCACCAATTTCAGGATAATTCTATACAAAACAATCCGGTCGATAAGGCATAAATAAAGGAAGCCACAATGTCAACATGTCTCGTACTTTGTCAGCAACCTATATCCCCGTAAAAAAATCACAATGCTTTTTGCGACCGAACGCCCACACACTATTGCCATCCTGCAACAAGGTTGGTTGATAAGAGGAGTATCCCCCTATGATTCCCGGAAAATTTGATTACTATGCTCCCACCTCTGTCGATGAAGCTATCGACATGTTGGTGACGCATGGCAGCGAAGCCAAGATATTGGCAGGCGGACAGAGCTTGATTCCCGCGATGCGCTATCGGCTGGCTGTGCCAGAGGTGCTGATCGACATCAATGGATTGACTGATCTGAACTATCTCAAGCAGGTCAACGGTCATTTGGCGATTGGTGCCATGTGCCGCGAAGTTGATTTGGAGGAGAGTGATGTCGTCCAATCGCAATACCATTTGCTGGCAGACGCGGCCGAAGTGATAGCGGATCCGCTGGTGCGAAACCAAGCGACGGTGGGCGGCAACATCGCCCATGCTGACCCCGCCAACGACCACCCGGCCGTGATGCTGGCGTATGACGCGACTGTGGTGGCAAAAGGCCCCAGCGGTGAGCGCACCATTCCCATCGACAGCTTTTTTACAGATTTATTTGAAAGTGCGCTCAGTGAACAAGAGTTGCTGACTGAAATTCGCATTCCGACACCGGGTGCGAACAGTGGCGGGGCTTATGTCAAATTGGAGCGCAAAGTCGGCGATTACGCGATTGGTGCAGTGGCGGTGCAACTGACACTGGCGGCCGATGGCACAGTGGCGGCCGCCCGGATCGGGCTGACCAATGTGTACTACATGCCGATGCGAGCAACCGGTGCAGAAGCCGCACTGATCGGGCAAGACCCCAGCGATGAAGCGGTGCTAGAGGCGGCTGGCATAGCGGCCGCAGCCGAATGTGATCCGTCGGCCGATTTGCGTGGCTCGGCCGCGTACAAACGAGATGTTATTCGCACGTTGGCCAAACGGGCGATTACAAAAGCAGTAGAACGAGCGCGTTAAAGGGAGAGAAACAACCATGAGTCAACATAACGTATCCATCAATATCAATGGCACAGAACACAGCCACGACGTAGACGCACGGCTGCTGCTCGTCCACTACATCCGCGAAAATTGTGACCTGACCGGCACACATATCGGGTGTGATAGCACCAGTTGTGGTGCGTGTACGGTGATCGTAGACGGCCGCGCCATCAAGAGCTGCACCATGTTTGCTGTGCAAGCAAGCGGCAAAGAGGTCGAGACAATCGAGGGGGTGGCTGATGGCGGCTTGCACCCGATTCAAGAGGGATTTTGGGAAATGCACGGTTTGCAATGTGGCTACTGTACGCCCGGTATGATCATGTGCGCCAAGACGTTGCTAGAGAAAAATCCTGACCCGACTGAGGAAGAAATTCGGTGGGGTATTTCTGGCAATTTATGTCGTTGCACCGGGTACAACAAGATCGTGGAAGCGATTCAGTATGCGGCCGAGAAGATCAATCAACCAGAGGCCGCCAGCGCGTAGGGACACGGTTAACCGTGTCCCCACAGGAGAATAACATGGCTATTTATCACGATCCAAGTAAACCAAAACACGTGGCTGACCGTGTTGAGATAAAAACAAAAGTAAAGGACGGCGCGTCGGCCGAAGTGCCGACGACACACGATGTGACAACGACCACGCCGAAAGAGATTTGCGGTATCGGTCATCGCATGAAGCGCAAAGAAGACCCCCGTTTTATTCAGGGCAAAGGACGCTATGTTGATGATTTCAAGCTGCCCGGTATGCTGTACATGGACATTGTACGCAGTCCGTATGCCCACGCGAAGATATTGGAGATCGATGCCAGTGAAGCGTTAGCGATGGACGGTGTCTTGGCGGTTATCACGGGCAAAGATTTGGAGGCGCACGGTCTGCACTGGATGCCGACATTGATGAGTGACACGCAAATGGTGTTGCCGACTGACAAAGTGGTGTATTACGCGCAGGAAGTATGCGCGGTGATTGCGACAGACCGCTACACGGCGGCCGATGCGATTGAGGCTGTTTATGTCGATTATGAACCGCTCAAGCCAGTTGTCAGCCCATTCGATGCGCTCAAAGATGAGGTGATCGTGCGGGACGACAAAGAGATTCGCACCAATCGGATATGGCATTGGGAAGTGGGTGATGAGGCGGCGACTGATGCGATTTTTGACAGCGCGACGACGGTGATCAAAGAGACGATGTACATTCCGCGCATTCATGTTTCCTCTATCGAGACGTGCGGCATGGTGGCTAATTACAATCCGGCGACTGAGAAAATGCAGATTTACATGACGACGCAAGCCCCTCATGCGGTGCGAACGGTTTTCGCGCTGGTCACGGGGCTGCCGGAGCAGAAAATCCAAATTATTTCGCCTGATATTGGCGGCGGGTTTGGTGGCAAAGTGCCTGTCTATCCGGGGTACGTGATCGGGGCGGTGGCTAGTTTGCTCATCGGCAAGCCGGTTAAATGGATCGAGGATCGCAGTGAGAATTTGCAGGCAGATAGCTTTGCGCGTGATTATCATCTGGAAGCTGAAATGGCGGCCGATGAGAATGGCAAAATCGTGGGCTTGCGGGTCAATGGGTTGGCTGATCATGGGTGTGCCGATTCGGCCGCCAATCCGAGCAAATTCCCGGCCGGGCTGTTCTCGATTTGTACCGGGTCTTATGATATGAAAGCCGCGCACGTCAATTTCGACGCGGTGTACACGAATAAGCCACCGGGCGGCGTAGCGTATCGCTGCTCGTTCCGCGTGACAGAAGCGGTTCACATGGTGGAGCGGCTGACGAGCATGATGGCGCATGAGTTGGGGGTTGATCCGGCCGCGTATCGCATGAACAACTTCATCAAGCCAGAGCAATTCCCGTATGAGTCGCCGACTGGCTGGGAGTATGACAGTGGCAATTATCACGCTGCGCTCGAAAAAGCGATGGAAATGATCGATTATGACGGACTCCGCAAAGAGCAGCTTGAAAAGCGTGAGCGGGGCGAGTTGATGGGGATCGGCATTTCGAGCTTTACCGAAGTTGTAGGCGCGGGCCCTGCGAAGGATTACGATATTTTGGGGATCAAGATGTTTGATTCGGCCGAGATTCGCGTCCATCCCACAGGCAAAGCGATTGCCCGGTTTGGCACCAAGTCGCAAGGGCAGGGACACGAGACGACCTACGCCCAAATCATTGCGGAAGTGCTAGGCATTCCGGCTCTCGACATCGACATAGAAGAAGGCGACACCGACACCGCGCCGTATGGACTTGGCACGTATGCCAGCCGTTCGACACCGACGGCCGGGGCTGCGGCCGCGATGGCTGCGCGTAAAATCAAAGCGAAAGCGCGTAAAATCGCCGCCCACCTGCTGGAAGCGCACGAAGATGATCTCGAATGGAATGTGAGCCAGTGGCAGGTGAAAGGGTCGCCGGACAAAGCGAAAACGATTCAAGAGATCGCGTTTGCGGCGTACACCGACCATCCCGACGACCTGCAAGCGGGGCTTGAGGCGACTGATTATTACAATCCGCCTAACTTGACGTTCCCGTTTGGCAGCTACATCTGTGTGGTGGACATCGACAAAGGCACGGGCGAGATTCACATCCGCCGCTTTGTGGCGATTGACGATTGCGGCAACATCATCAACCCGCTTGTCGTGGAAGGGCAAGTGCATGGTGGTCTGACGATGGGGCTTGCGCCGGCGATGTATGAGGAGATTGTGTATGACGAGAATGGGCAATGTCTGACTGGTACGCTGGCGGATTATCTTGTGCCGACGGCCGTGGAGTCGCCCAAATGGGAAACAGGCCACACGATTACACCGTCACCGCATCATCCGATTGGGGCGAAAGGGGTGGGTGAGTCGCCAACAGTCGGTGCGCCCCCCGCCATTGCGAACGCCGTCGTAGACGCAATGTGGCATCTCGGCGTGCGCCATATCGACATTCCGATTACACCGGAAAAGGTGTGGCAGGCGTTGCGGGATGCGGGTGTGACGGAGTAGCCATTTTCAATTTTGTGTTTTCCGTTCACAATTTTCCATTAAAACCAAACGGGAAATTGTGGACGGGGGATTGAAAGTTGATGCGGTCTTGCGTAAGTTGTTTTGTCTACATCTGGAAGTGATTTGTTTGTGGTTTGGGGAGAAACCCCTTACAATTTCGAGTGAAACAGTACGCAATCATAAAGTGTTTGTGTCGGGTGAAGTCGCAAAAACATTAGGAACATAGGAGGTAAATATGTTCACAAAAAAAGTTTTTTGGATGCTTATTTTGGTTTCCACAGCAGTATTTGGATTAGTTTTTCCTGCAACCGTATCAGCTCGCGTTGCGATGGGAACAGGACATACAAATTCTGGTGAGTATAGAGCAAGAAGTGAGATTGAAGAAGCGAAGAGGTATGTTGAACCACAGCCAAGAATCATCACAAAGAATACAGAGAATGGTTCTTTTCTTAGA
>CALECP010000136.1 GCA_937949915.1 uncultured Anaerolineae bacterium | reverse complement strand
CATGCAGTGTTACGCTCGATCTGTTCATACGCCATGTTGTAGATCGTTTGCTGCGCGGCCGAGGGTCGGCCGCCCCCACACAGCCACGTGCGCGAAATATCGACACAAATGCCATACGTGCCGATTAGATCAGTATCGAACGCCACCAAATCTCCCGCTTCTATCACGCGGCTGCTGCACTCCTGAAACCAGGGGTTGCAACGCGGCCCAGATGCCATCAAGCGCGTCTCGATCCATTCGCCCCCTCTAGCGATATTTTCCGCATGAAGATAGCTCCACAACCGTTGCTCCGTCACACCGGGCTGCATGTGTGTTCGCATCACCTCCATCGCCTGATCACACGCATGAATGGCACACCGCATCGCTTTGATCTCTTCATCATGCTTGATGCGCCGCGCCAACTCCATCAGTTCTTCCCCATTGTGAACGCTGAGACCATGCCCTTCTAGCACAGCCAGCCCTTCTGGATTGCAGCGATCTAGGGCGAGGCGCGTATTGCCGCCGCCGTACTGTTTCACAAGATCGGCGATCTCGTCCCCCCACTTTTTCGCCATTTCGTCGTACCGATTTCCGGCCGAAAAATAAAACCACGCCGTTGCTACCCGTATTTCGTCGATCACTTCTGTGTGGTCGCTCAAAAATCCGGTGCCATGATAGTCGAACATGATCACCGGGCCTTCTGTGGGGACAAAAACATACCGGGCCGCATTATGCGTAATCCACAATTGCATGTTGGTGCTGTCCGTGGCATACCGAATGTTGAGCGGGTCATACAAAACGATGCCAGCATAATCAAATTGGCGCAATTGCTCGCGGATGCGTTCGAGACGGTAGCGACGGATAAGTGGCAGATCGGGCAAGGGCAGTCCGGCCGCTTGCCATTCACCCACGGCGAGATCGCCGGGGCCAAGCGTGTGCATATTGCTTGTCAATGTTTTTGCGTAGGCCACTGTTTCTGGTGATGGTTTTTGCAGCGCCCCAATTTTTGTGCGGTGTCGGCCGACAATAGGCTGGTTTTGCATGATATTCTCCAGAGCGAAAAGGCTGGATTTCGGTACGGGATGAATCCCGCACCTGCCTCTAAGCAAATCCGTTAAAACGGATTATAGGTTACGGCGCTCTCTCTTATTGAACCCGTTTCCAACCGGTTTTTAACTGAACAGCAGTGGGTTTCAACCCAAGCGGTAACACAAACAGCTTAACTTGATACGACAGGCACAAGGTATGCTGTCTCGACTAAAAAGCGGTACTAACTTCCTCGATCAACTGGCTCAACCTCGGACGGTGAAATCGGCACACGCAACTCGTCACTCGACTGATCTAGCTCAACGATCTGCCCCGTGATCATATAGATCACACGCTCGCAAATGTTGGTTACACGGTCGGCCGCGCGTTCGATGTTGTGCGCCGCCCAGAGCAAATAGTTACCCTGCTCAATCGTTTCTGGGTGTGCCAGCATATAGGTAAAAAGCTCTCGATACACTTGATTGTAGAGATCATCGATCTCATCATCCTGGTCAGGAATCGTCCGTGCCAGAGCTAAATCTTTGCGCGAGAAAGCGAGCAGCGAACGATGTAGCATCCCCTGTGTTTTCGTCGCCATTTGCGGAATATCGACCAATGGCTTGAGCAGTTTTTCATCGCCGATCAGCAAATTGATCTTGGCGATTCCTTTGGCATAGTCACCGATGCGCTCTAGCTCTGTCGCAATCCGAATCATCGCCGCGATCACGCGCAGGTCTCCGGCCGTCGGTTGTTGGGTAGCGATCAGCTCCATACACCCTTGCTCGATGTCGTGGTAGCGCACGTTGATTTGCCAGTCGTTCGCCATCAGCCGCCGCGACTCCTCAAAATCACGCTGCTTCAATATCCGCACAGCGTCACCTAATGCATACTCAACCGTGCTGCCCAACGCCAGAACCTCATCCTGCAAACGCTGCATTTCTTGTGTAAAAACTTGTCTAGCCATAATAAGTTTGCTCCTTCGTACAATATCTACATCTACTGCACCTACTGCCCAGCTATTAGCCAAATCGTCCGGTGATGTAATCTTCTGTCGTGCTGTTTTTTGGATTGGTAAAAAGTTCCTTGGTCGCACCGTATTCCAGCAAATAGCCGGTGCGTGTCTGCTCGTTGACGTAGAAGACGGCCGTAAAGTCGGAAGCCCGTGCCGCCTGCTGCATATTGTGCGTCACCATGATGATAGTGTAGCGTTCCTTCAAATCTTGCAGTAACTCTTCGATGCGAAGCGTCGCAATCGGGTCGAGCGCAGAACACGGCTCATCCATCAGCACAATGTCCGGCTTGACCGCAATCGCCCGGGCGATACACAGCCGTTGCTGCTGCCCACCAGAGAGCGAAAGACCGCTTTCGTTCAGCTTGTCCTTCACTTCGCCCCACAGAGCCGCCCCGCGCAAAGATTCTTCGACCAGCGCATCCATATTGCCCTTGTAACCATTGATCCGTGCGCCCCACGCCACATTTTCGTAGATGCTTTTGGGGAACGGATTCGGCTTTTGGAACACCATGCCGATGCGCCGCCGCACTTCCACCGGGTCAACGTCATCTGCATAGATATTGTGTCCCTGGTAGATCACTTCTCCTTCGGTACGCGCTATTGGAATGAGGTCGTTCATGCGGTTGAGCGCACGGAGGGCGGTGCTTTTGCCGCAGCCAGAGGGGCCGATGAGGGCGGTAATCGAGTTTTGGGGAAATTGAATATCTACCCCATTCAGTGCCTGGAAATCGCCGTAATATACGTCGAGTCCGCGTGTTTCGATTACAAACTGTCCATTATCACTCGCTTTTGACATCGTTTATCTATCTCCGTGCAAAGCGGTTACGCAGCATAATAGCGGCCGCATTTAAGGTTAGTAGAAGAATGAGCAGCACGATAATCGCGGCTGCTGCAATGTTTTGGAACGCCCCTTGCGGCCGGGCAGTCCATTGATAAATCTGGATCGGCATCACCGTAAATTTGGCGAACGGGCCAGAAGGGTCTTGTAGCACCAGTGTTGATGCACCGACGACAACCAATGGCGCAGTTTCACCGATGGCGCGGGACATCGCCAAAATCGTACCGGTCAAAATACCGGGGAGCGCACTAGGCAACACATGGTTCCAAATCGTTTGCCAGCGCGTCGCGCCCAGCCCATAGCTGGCGAGACGCAATGAGTTCGGCACAGCCCGGATCGCTTCTTGTGCGTTGATGATGATGATGGGCAGAATGAGCAGCCCCAGCGTGAGTCCGGCCGAGACAACCGTCCGGCCGTTCGCGGTCGCTGCATCGCCCAGCACAAATTCACCACTGGTAAAAAACTCTAGGAAGCGCACAAACATCGCCACGCCCAGCAACCCGTAAATGATCGACGGGACACCGGCCAAGTTGTTGATATTGGTCTGGATAATTTTGTTCCACCATTTGGTCGGGTCGGCGTACTCTTCGAGATAGATAGCCGAGCCAACGCCGATGGGAAACGAAAAGAGCGCGGTGATACTGACCACCCACAACGAGCCTAAAATAGCTGTCCGCACACCGGCCAACTCTGGCTGAGGATTCTGTGGGGTGACGACAAAGCGGGGCGTGAGCCATGATTTCATTTCGATACGCGCATTGGGATGGTCGTGAATAATCCCCCTTTGCATAATGTTGCCGTCTGTATCTTCGATGCCGTAGAAATCACGGCCGACTGTCTTTTGATTATTAAAAATAGAGCTAAACAGTGACCATGTTTCGAGCGTTTTTGGCTGCACGACCAACTCATTGACCATGACGAGGACATCGGCCGTGCTTTTTTCGCGGCCGCTATCACACGCTTCAAAACGATTGTCCTGATCGGGCGCACACCGCGCATCCCATTGCTCTTGGGTGAAGAAAACGAGCTGATCGCTATAAAAACGGTTGCGCGACTCTTCAGCACGCGATTTGCCCAACTCATATTCACGCAATAGCTCAATCAATTCTTCTTTGTTGAGATCGTCGAGTGTGGTTGTCTCTGGTTTGTCCAAAAACGCGACCAATTCGGCCGGTTCAATCTTGTTTTCAAGTGCGACATAGCCAAATGCCGAATTGGTGATATTGAGCAACAACGAGAGCAGCGCAAGAATAGCCACAATCGTCGAGAACATGAAGAAGGCGTACCATAATCCGCCACGGCGGCGGCGACGGCCGATCAGCCGACGATATTGGTCGCCTTCTGGATAGAACTGTTCAAATTCACTGTCGAAGTCGATGTCATCTTCAAGCATTAGTCGTATACCTCACGGAAACGGGCGACGATGCGCCGACTGATGATATTCAAAACCAATGTCATCAAAAAGAGGAACAAGCCAATCGCAAAAATGCTTTGGTAGTCGATAGATTGGTAGCTGATGTCGCCGCCACTGATGCGGACGATATGCCCGGTCATCGTTTCGGCCGCCATAAACGGGTTGAGCGGGGTGTCAGCCAGTGTGCTACCGCCTTCTTGCCACGGCCAGTCAAAGTTGCCCGTGCTCGCTCCGGCCGCGATGGCGACAATCATCGTTTCGCCAATGGCGCGGGAAATGGCGACCACAAATGCGGCCGTGATGCCAGACAGCGCACCGGGCAGCACCACGCGGGTGGCCGTCTCTAATTTTGTTGCGCCCAGCCCGTATGCCGCTTGGCGCAACGAGCTTGGCACGGCCGAGAGCGCATCTTCACTCATCGAGCTAACGAGCGGAATGATCAAAATGCCGACGACAATTCCGGCCGAAGCCATATTGAAAACGCCCACCAAATTCTCCCAACCGAGCGACGGCCGATTGAGCAAGCCACGCAACAGCGGCGTGATAAAGGTGAGCGCAAAGTAGCCATATACCACCGTCGGGATACCAGCCAGCACCTCCAAAATCGGTTTGAGAATGTTCCGGGAGCGGCGAGAGGCGTATTCGCTCAGGTAGATCGCCGTTGCCAAACCAAGCGGCAGCGCAACGCACATGGCGATCACGCTTGTCATCAATGTGGCTAAGATGAGCGGCCACATACCGAACTGGCGCAATTGCGGCTGCCAGCGTGAGCCAGTCAGCACTTCGCGCACAGAAATATCAATAGCACGGCTAAAACTACTGCCATCTGGGTGGAAAACGGCGGCCGTGTCGTTCATGCCGCGCTTGACGATAATCGAACCGTCCTGCACGTCGATGATCTCCATTTGCTCACCTTTTTCACCCCCCAAACGCACAATATCACCCACACTCAGTTGATTGCCGCTCTCTGAAATTTGCAGCCGTGCCGTATCGTTCGCTACAGCAGCGACAACATGTTTATTTGTATCTTCCCACAGCGTATTGCGGAAAAAGTTGAGCGATTCGTTGCCAAGAATGACGACGATCCCCACCGTTGTAATAATCGAAAGCACACCACACAACAACAAAAAACCCTGGATGATCGATTCACCCAGTCGGGGTTTTTTCTTTAGCGCAAGCGCAATATCTGTGCGCTCGGCCGATTTTGCGTCAAAGACGGGCGTTCCAACAGCCATTTGATTACCTCGTAAAGTAAGTTAGGGATATGGTGAGCAATCTGCCACCATATCCCTATGATCATACCAGTCAATTGTTCTTGTGCATGTGATTACTGTCTCACTTTACACGTAATCTACTGTGCATCTTGCCATGCTTGTATCGCATCATTCAGATCAGCCTCGCTGGCCGCGAAGTAACCCACCTCTTCAATCACATCGTTGACGTTGGTCAACACATAATTGAGGTAGGCAGCGACTTGCGGTTTGTCTGCCATGATGCTGGGGGTGCTGTACATGTACAACGGCCGCGCCAATGGGTATTCGGCTGCGTCTACCCTCTCTTTCGTCGCCGGAATGCCGTCGATCTCTAAAATAGTGAGCGCGGCCGCATTCTCTTGATAATACGCATAGCCGAAGAAGCCAACCGCATACGGGCTACCGGTGATGCCTTGTACCAGCACGTTGTCGTCTTCGGACAGCGTGGTGTTGTCGGCCGCCAAAATTGGAGCTTCATCTTCATCAAACACTTCCTCTACAAAATAGTCGAACGTGCCGGAATCTGTGCCGGGGACGTAGCGCAAAATTTCTACATCGGGCCACGCGGCATTGACATCTGACCAATTGGTAGCGGTCGAGAAAATCGCCGCCACTTCTTCCATCGTTGCGCCGACCAAGAAGTCGTTTTCGGCACTGACCACCACAGCCAGCGCGTCTGTACCGACACGGAACTCAAGCGGGGTGCGGCCGATAGCCTCACAGCTTTCTACTTCTGCATCTTTGATGGGACGACTGGCGTTGGCGACATCGCTTTCACCCGTGACACAGAACCGCTCGAACCCACCGCCAGAGCCGATGCTATCAATCGTGATCAAATCGCTGTAGCCTTCCGCCTCAAAATCGGCCGCAAGCCGTTCTGCCAACGGGAAGACAGTAGAGCTACCCGCGACCGCCACATCACCTGTGACAGCCAATGGGTCTACGGGTGGTAGTGTGCCGTCTGATTTTGTCTCATCATCCATCGCGGGGGTTGCGTTCATATCGCCCACCAATGCGCCCAGCAATTGTGATTTGGCGTTGTTCATCATATCGAGCGCGGCCGGAAAGTAACCCACTTCTTCGATCACGTCATCGACATTGTTGAGCATGTACTGCATGAAACAGCCCACTTGTGGCTTTTCTGTGATGATGTCGGCCGTCGTGTACATGTACAACGGCCGTGCCAATGGGTATTCGGCCGCGTCTACCATCTCTTTGGTCGCTGGCACACCGTCGATCTCTAAAATGGTGAGCGCAGACGCATTTTCTTGATAATACGCATAGCCGAAGAAGCCAACCGCATACGGGCTACCGGTGATGCCTTGTACCAGCACGTTATCGTCTTCAGACAGCGTGGTGTTGTCGGCCGCCAAGATCGGGGCTTCGTCCTCGTCAAACACTTCCTCTACAAAATAGTCGAACGTGCCAGAGTCAGTACCGGGAATGTAGCGCAAAATCTTTTGATCCGGCCACGCGCTGTTTACGTCAGACCAGTTGATCGCGGTCGAGAAAATCATTGCCACTTCTTCTGATGTTACGCTTTCTAAAAAGTCGTTTTCGGCACTGACCACCACAGCCAACGCATCTGTTCCGACGCGAAATTCAATCGGGGTGCGGCCGATAGCCTCGCAGCCAGCCACTTCACTCTCTTTGATGGCGCGGCTGGCGTTGGCGACATCGCTTTCACCCGTGACACAGAACCGCTCGAACCCACCACCAGAGCCGATGCTGTCAATCGTGATCAAATCGCTATACCCCTCCGCCTCAAAATCGGCCGCCAGCCGTTCTGCCAATGGGAAAACGGTGGAGCTACCAGCGGCCGCAATGTCACCAGAGCAACTAAGCGGGTCAACGCTGGGCAACATCACTGCACCACTTTCTTCGTCTACTTCAATAGATACTTCTGGTGCTTCCTCTTCCGGTGCTTCTTCTATCACAGATGCTCCTGGCGCGGCCGTATCCGGCACACTCTCTTGCACAGCGACAATCTCTGGCTCTGGTACACCACACGCGACCAGCATAGCGGCCGCGATCATTACAAAAACAAACGTTAATTTTCTAAAAGGCATTGCTATCCTCATTCCAATGTCATTACAGATGTAAATTGTTGGTAAATACATTCATTGAGAGCGTAACACGGCCGTTTTAACAATTCGTCCCTGTTTGGTTAATAGATAGATAACAGCTTGTTAATAGCATGTTAAAGCATATAGGCTCTTTGCCTGCACTCTCCCACCAAGACAAAATGCTGACGCAAGCACAACATTTTGATGATGGTGTCATAGTAGCAGAATTTTAGCGTGTAAGTGTGTACGTTGTGTATAGGGGTGAACCGTATCGGCCGTTCACGTCCACCGCTACGCCCCCGGCCGATTGGCTACGAATGATCTCCAGGTTGCCCCGTTTCTCTGGCAAGAACACATGGATAATTGTGTCAGCCTGTCTCTGTGGTGGCGGTAATGTATTCGCATCATCGACATCAATAATGTTCCGGCCGCGCTCAAATTGCGGCGCGAGATACGGGATATTAGAGAAATCGCTGTACATGATCGGACTGGCATGGAAATAGATTAACGTCTCTTCGGGGAGGTCTGCAAGTTGTGTGCCAAGCAACTGCGCCACCTCTGTATTGCGGTCGCTGTACAGCCCATCAGTCGCATAGCTGCCGAAATAAAAGCCCACATCTAGCACCACCGACAGCACCCCGATCCCTACCAAAAGCGGCAACACCAGCCGAGCGGCATAGGTCGAATGGCGCGTCCCATTCTCCACCAGCCACACGGCTGCCCGTGCCGCTAACAGTAGCACGGCCGGAAGCGCGATCAACAACCGGCGACTGTGCGGCGGCTCGATCAACAACATCCCGCCAAAGACAACCGTCACCCCAAACATGATGAGCAACACCGCATAGCGCATTTCCCGAAAATGGAAAACAGCCAGCCCGATACCCAACACAAATAATGTGCCGATCACCACATTGCCCAGCGGCCGTTTCGCGTTATACACCAGATCGCGGTCGGCCGAGCCATTAAAGCCCAGAGCCGCCTCCCAAAACTGCGTCGTTAATGCGTCGCCCGTCGTTATCTCTGGGTTGCTCGTCGCATTTTCCAGCCACCCATTGCGTAAAATCCCTAGTGAGTTTGCCCGCTCCATAAACGTATCTTGATTGTTGTTATAAAACGTGATTTGCGGCAGCGCGATGATCAAAGCGAGTAAAGTCGCGGCCGTCACATGCTTCCATTGTTGCGCCAATTGACTAGGCTGAAACAAGATGGCAAACAGGGCCAGTGCCACCAACATAAGCGGCACAAGATGCGCGGCCGTATACACGTATGCACTCAATCCAATCCCCGCACCCGCCACCAGCCACGCCACCCGATGCCGTTTGCGCCACGCCACCGCTACGCCACCCATTGCCACCAATGCCAACAGCGGATCATAGATATTGGTCATCCCCAGGCGACTGTAATGCAAATGCACATGCGACCCCGCCAGCAAAATCGCCGCCAGCATCCCCGTGTGCTTGTTCCACAGATGTTTGCCCACCTGATAGATCGCAATAATCGTCAGCGTTCCGATTAAGGGGGAGAGAAAACGGGCTGCCAGCGTCGTCCGGCCGAGAACGGCCATCACACCCTTTTGCAAATACAACGGCAAAATCGGGTTGGTCAGCCACGTCGTGCCAAACACCGTCGGCACACGCCCCGCCTCTAGCCCCAATTGCGCCTCGATTCCATTCAAAATAAACGGGTGCGCGGTCAATGCCCAATAGCGAAACAACAGCCCCACGATCACCGCATTCAGAGCCACCCAGCCCGTCGTCCCCAACCGGACGAGACGCGGCAAACGCGCCTTGCCCAGCAGCAACACCGCCCCCACCAGCACACTGAGCAACCACAACGGCAGCGCCACCAACGGCCGATCATTCACATTGATCGCCAGCAACGACAAAATCAACGTCACCAGCACACCCCCCGCTCGCACCAAAAGCTGCCTGTCAAAAGCCGCCACCATCGGCCGCTCTTTCGCCACCTGCCGCACACCCCACATCGCCAGCAACGCCGTCACAAACAGCCAGATGCCACCCGCCGGATCATCGGTCAACGCGCCCTGTGTCAGCCACGCCGCCACCAGCGCAATCCCCGCCAACAACGGGGCTGCACCATTTTTCAAAAAAGAAGAAATAGGAGAAGAAGCAGAAGCCACCGGGGGCAATGGGGCTGTACGTGTGTCATCGTCAGGCGCGGGGGCGGCGGCGATCACCGGGATCGCCGTTTCTTCGGGCAACACAAACGGCGCAAGCGCTGGCAACTCAGTCGCCACGTCCCCCACCGTTTTCTTTGCCAACGCCACCACATACCGGCCGTCCAGCGGCACATCTTCCTCAAAATACGGCCGCAACTGTGTCACAAGCGGCTCGATCACATTGCGCCACGGCAGCACCCGATGCCCCGTCAGCGTATACGTCAGCGATGCTTCCTGCCGCGCCGCCGCAATATCGCTGACCCGCGCCGCCTCGGCCGACAAAAACGGCTGCCACTGCACCACCTCAAACTGATGCTCGACCAGCCGTTGCTGCCAGGGCGTATCGGCCGCCACAGGCAACACAATCGCCAGCAACCCATCGGCCGTCAACGCCCGGTGGATCGCTTTTATCTGTTCATCATCAATTGGCTCACTCACTCGTGCGGCCGCCAGCGTCCCCTCATCCAGCGTCGTCAACGCCTCCAGCAACTCAGCTTGCGCCGTCTCCTCATCCACCCGCAACAACGGCCGCGGCAACACCACCCGCTCCAAAATCTGCGCCCCCAACGCATGAGCTAACGCCTGCTCGGCCGTCAATCGTTTCAGGTAATACCGTAAATAATCAGTTTGCCCACGTTGGGATGCACTCATAATCGCCTATTCGCTCTATTCTCATCTACCCCAGCCGTAGGGACACGATTAATCGTGTCCCTACTACCGCCGGGATCATCGTTTATTAATTTGCCCCATTCTATCGGGCTACCCACAATCTCGCTAAACAGTTATGGCGTTTCTACACCCGTTTTCTGTGTATCATCCCGCATTTGGCGCAATTTTTGGTACGGAGTCGGCTCTGGCAGCGAATAATCGACCGTGCGATCCCGCAACGCCTGATACAGCTTCACATATTCCCGCGCATTCTGGGCCGGAGAAAACGCATCGCTGATCAATTGGGGGTCTTTGATATACGCCGCCTTATCATCCAAAATGCGAATCACCGCCTCTGCCAACGCTTCATGGTCGCCCACAGGCACCACTTCGCCCATGCCGGTCATCGACACCGATTGACGTACACCGGGCAAATTACTGGCGCATACCGGTACACCATTTCGCATCGCCTCGATCTGCACCAAACCAAAGCTCTCGGTACTGTTGAGACTACACAGCACCAACATATCTAAATTTTTGTAGAACGCCGTCAATTCAGCCCCACCCAAATTGCCGAGCAGCGTGTAGTTCTCTTTGTATTTGTCGAACAGCGGCCGCAAACGCGCCAGATACTGCTCTTCACCCATGATGTTCTCCCACGGGCCTGCGTGTAAAACGTGTGCGTTCGGGAAGCGCTCCAATATCTGCGGCAACGCATTGAGCAACACCTCGACCCCTTTTTCCGTCGCCAGCCGCGCCGAAATCCCGATCACCAATTTGCCGTCTAAATTGTGCTTCGTGTAGAAATCAAGGGCTTCCGCATCGCTACAAGCAGGCAGGTCAACCGGTGGGGGGATAATGTGCAGTTTACGGCCGATATACTTCTGCAAATAGGGGGAATTTTGCCCATAGTCACGGGTGTACGTCACCACCGCGTCAGCCAGCGTTCCGGCCGCACGATTCATACCCAGCACCACCTTATCAACCACGCGATTAAACGCCCCATCCGGCAGCCGCAAATCGCAATGATATGTCAGCACCGTCGGCTTCCCGAACAGCTTGCCGCGCAGCGCAATCCCCGGCGCATCGAATTGGGGCAAATGCAGATGCAGCACATCATGCCGCAGCACTTCGCGGGTCGCATGTAGCCCAATCGTCGGCATGATCACCCCCTTGCTGATGCGGAACTTGACCGGCACACGCACGATTTTCACGCCGTCCCGCACCTCATGGCGCGGCCAATCCTTCTCCGCTTGCGCGGTCAGCACCGTCACCTCATGCCCTTGCGCCACCAGCGCCTTACTCAGCCGCTCCACATAAATAGTCAGGCCGCTGACGTGCGGCCGATAATAGGTCAAAACTTGCAATATCTTCATTGTATATCCACTCTCTTATTTCGATGTGCCTACTATACACGACTTTGCCCTGCCCAAACGCACTCTGATTTACAACTCATCATTATTTGCTAGAAAGCGTTACATGATTTGCTCAAAAAAGCGACTTGTTTGCAGCGCGATGCGATCCCATGTAAACGTTTGGGCAAGCGTGTGGGCGTTTGTGCGGAGCGTGTCGCATAGCGCGGGACGGCCGAGCAGATACTCGACGGCCGTACTCAATTGAACCGCATCATCGGCCGCCACCAGCCAGCAATTGTTGCCATGTTCCAGTTCCGGCGTGGGCGTAGTCGGGCGCGTCGTAATGATCGCCTGCCCGAACGCCAACGCCGCCATCAGCGTCCCCCGCCGCAGCGAAACACCATCACGATACGGCAAAATCGTCAGGTCAGCCGCGCCAAAATAGTGCGCTACCTCCCAATCATCCACAAACCCCGTCCAATGCACCCGATCTGTCAATTCATGCGCCGTGATCTTGGCTTCTATCATCTGCAAAAACGCGCTGTTGTTGGTCGGGTCACTCGCTCCCGTTTGCCCCCCGATAAAGACGAGATGATGGCGCGGGTCAAGTTGTGCCAGCGCGTCGATCAAACTATCTGCCCCTTTGCTTTCGTTCAAAAAGCCAAAGTACGCCAGCAATTTATCCCCTTTTTGCAGCCCCAGTTGGGCGCGGGTTTTCAGGCGTGTCTCGGCCGAAACAGGCTGCACGGCGATGTTGCTGCCGATGGGAATGGTGGTGAGAGGGGCGTGGCGTGGGGCGAGGGCGGCATGATCGGCCGCGTTGGTGGTGATGATGCCATCGGCGTAAGAAGCCATTAGATTGACGGCCGTTTCGCGCAATCTGCCCGCCTTTGGAAACAGGTAAGGAGTACGGAGATCATGAAACGTGACCACTGATTTAGCGACCCCGCGCAACCGCCAGGGGAGCAAATTAATGGCAGGGCGGCGCATATTGTACGCGGCCGCCTGATATTGAATGTTGACCACATCAAGCTCATAACGAATCGCCAACTCTGTCACCAAGCGCGTATCCCGCCACGTCCAGCGGCGTGTTTGCGGTAGCAGTTTTGCATAGCCAATATCAATCGGATCGCGCAATTGGGCGCGTGTGAATTTTTTGTCGGTCGGGCGTGCCTGATAGCTCGAAATCACAAACACATCATGCCCCAACACATCCAACGCCTGCGCCAACGCTTGCGTAAACGCCCCAACCCCACCTTCCATCGGCGGGTATTCGCCAGTTAACAGCCCGATTTTCATAATAATGAATGGGACAAATGACGAGTGATGAGTGACGAGTGACGAGTGGTGCGCCGCCTTGTTTGATGGCATACACCATGCGCCCACATACTCAAAATAGCCATGAAATATAGCATCATTTGCATCATCTCCTCTTCACTCGTCACTTGCTAATATCCGGCCGATTTTAGTCCGGTGCGAAGGACGTGGGCGTATGATTTGACGCGCTGCCAACGCAACGGCCGTTTATGACCCACCAGCCCTTTCGTCGCTTCGATTAGCAATTGTTGCCCATAGCCCAGCAAGAGCGCAATTCGCAAGCTGGTGGCGACGAGACGGCCGTGGTACTTCCGCGCATAGCGCAACTTGGCGCGATTGAAATTGATGTGCCGATGGATGACAGCTTGCTCGCTGCTTTTGCCGACGTGATGGATTACGTGCGCGGCCGGGAAATAGACGATGCGCCAGCCCACTGCTTTGATGCGCCGACACCAATCTAGCTCCTCTGAGTACATGAAATATGCTTCGTCCATGCCGCCCACTTGCTTGATCACACTGCGCCGAGTGAGCATACACGCGCCACTGATCCAGTCGATGGCGGCCGTCACATCATCGGCCGTGTCCCACACATAATAATTGCCTAACACCCGTTTTGGTGCGTAGCCTTGCAGCCATGTGCTTTCAAAAAACAGCGTCGCTACTGTGGGAAAACGACGGCGGCTCGATTGGTGTGTGCCATCGGGATTGAGCAGTTCGGGGCCGATCATGCCCACATCCGGGTTGGCATCCATGTACGCCACCATTTCGGACAGCGCATTGCCGATGACGGCCGTATCTGGATTGAGCAACAAGATCAAGTCGCCTTGCGCGGCCGCTATGCCGATATTATTGCCACGTGGAAAGCCCACATTCTCGTGCTGTGCCAGCAACGTCACCTGCGGAAAATCGCGCTGTACCATCTGCACCGTCTCGTCGCTCGATGCACTATCGACCACGATCACATCCAGCGTCAGCCCATCCGCCTGATCAAAGATAGAATGCAAACACGGCCGGAGCAAATCGCACACATTCCAACTAACGATCACGATGGACAACAAGCGATCACCCATCATTTATTTATCGTCGCATCTGCTATCTCAACATCGGGTGCAGGCTGTGCCAACATCCACGCAATCGGCCGCAAAGTAAGCCACCATTGCTCTTTCGGCCGATCAAAATCCCAATCCATCTCATCTTCCATCTCTTTGAAATGGGTGAACTTTGCCGCGCTGTTGATCAGACCGACACACGCGCTTTTCGGCCGTTTCTTCCCCGCTTGCTCCTCCAAAAATTCGACACAACGCAACGCCTGCCGACTCGCCTGAATGCGGTCGAACGGGGACGGCGTACCGCCCTGCTGCAAATGCCCCAAAATCGCTTGGCGCACATCGAACAAATCGCCACCCTCTTCCTCAAACAATCGCACCATAAAATTGGTGTCATACACCTCGGTCGCGCACTCATTGCGTACCATCAGACCCAGCCGTTTGCCTATGCGGAAACTGTGCTTTAGCATCGCAACATCGGCCTGCAAATCGTCTAGCGTCACCCCTTCCTCTGGCAAATAGACGCGCTCTGCACCCGATGCCAATGCGCTCATCAGAGCCAAATAGCCACACGTGCGCCCCATCACTTCCACCACGAAAGCCCGGTTCGATGCCCCCGCACTTTGGCGAATTTTATCGAGCGCTTCAACGATATTGTTAAGCGCGGTATCTGTGCCGATGCTCAATTCACTCCCCGGCAAATCGTTGTCGATAGATGTGGGCATACAGGTGATCGGGATATTGAATGCGCGGAACTCTTTGCGGTGATTGTATAGCGTCAGGGCAGCTTCGTAGCCGCTCCAGCCACCGATGACAAGCAAGCCGTCGATGTTATGCTGCTCCAGATTACGAGCGATCTGATACAGATCGGCCGTCGTTGGCTTGTAGCGGTTTGTGCCGATTTCTGTGCCGCCTTCCGCCACCCAGCCATTGGCAGACATCCAATCAAATTCTTCGATGTCCCCTTTGAGCAGCCCTTTGAATCCATGATTGATCGCAAAAATGCGATGCCCTTTGTCGACGCCCAAACGGACAGTTGCACGGACGGCCGTGTTCATGCCAGGGGCTGGCGCACCCGCATTGAGCAACGCGAACCGCATCTGTTTTTTACTCGGATCGCGCTTGTGCGGCGCGGCGCGTACCAGCGTCCGTAAAATGCGAAACGCCTGATTAAAGCTGCCCCCGCGCAAATTCATCGCCTCGTTGTATTGCTGGCTATTGATCGCATCATACACGCATTTGGTGTCGTTCAGGGCTTGCTCTAAGGGGATGCGCGTGATGCGATTGGCGGTGATGCCGACAAGAAATGCCTCGCCATCGTTCGTCGGATCAAGAATCGCTTGCACCGCTTCTGCCCCAGTCAGGGTGCTTAAATTGCGGTCGAAAACAGTAGGCGATCCGCCGCGCTGCACATGGCCGAGAATGGTGACGCGGGTATCTTCGCCTAGGCGTTCTTCTAGCACCCGGCGCACGTAGTCGCTGGTGATGGGCTGCCCGTGGCGGTCTTGTGCGCCCTCGGCGACGACAACGATGCTGTCCCGTCGGCCGCGCTCACGTCCCTGCCGCAACACGTCACACATTTTCGCTTCCCAGTCGTCTAGGTTAGGGGGGCTTTCGGGAATCAACGCCCAATCTGCACCCGAAGCAATCGCGCTCATCAGAGCGAGATAACCACAGCGTCGTCCCATCACTTCGACCACAAAGGCGCGTTGATGACTGGCGGCCGTGCTGGAGATCGCGTCGATAGCATCCACGATGCGATGGAGGGCGGTGTCTGCCCCGATGGTCATGTCTGTGCCGCACAGATCATTGTCGATAGAGCCAGCCAATCCCGCAATCGTCAACTTTTCATGCGCGACTCGTTGCTCCCACGTGATGCGGCCGTTCTCTGCCAACTCATGCAGCAGCCCCGACCATTCAGTACGCAGGATATTGGCCCCGGTCAGGCTGCCATCACCCCCGCACACCACAAGCGCGTCGATCCCGTTTTGCACCAGGTTTTCGGCCGCTGTCAGCCGCCCCGGCCGTTCCTTAAACTCCAAGCACCGTGCCGAACCGATCACTGTGCCGCCTTTGTGCAAAATGCCGCCCACGTTATCCCATTTGAATCGTTTGATGTAGTTACCACCCTCGATCAGCCCGGTATAACCTTCATAGACAGCAAAAATCTCAGCCCCGTTCCAGATGGCGGTGCGTACCACTGCCCGAACAGCAGCATTCATTCCAGGCGCGTCACCTCCACTGGTGAGTACGGCAATACGTTTTGTCATGGTCAAAAAAACCTCTTAAATCAATGATGCGTCGGGGTCGGCATTGAACTGTTGCCACCATGCCGTAATTTTCGTTTGGTTGGCGGCCGCATAAGCGATCCAATCGCCACCCAATGGCTCCATCCCACGCACATATTTTTCTTTTCCCACATACACCCAAGCCTTTACCCGCGCCCCAGATGCAGTGACGACGGTGCGCCGCATTCGCACATACATACTGTTGGCGTGGTCATCTGGGTTGTATGTTTCCAATCGATCCAATTGTACCAGCAGTGCGTCATAACGGTCAGGATGAACTGTGACCAGTGCGCCCTGAACGGAGCTATTCGGCCGTCCGATCAGCATCGGGTAGCTGCCCATATCGTACAAAGTCGCGTTGTGGAGGGTTGCGGCCGTTATTTGCATCACACTGTCACCCCAATAATGGGCATTTGGCTGGCCGGGAAGCAATGTGCCGTAGACGAAAAACATTTTCTAGTTACGAGTGACGAGTTACGAACGACGAGTGGCATGTTCCATTGCTTGGTTGCGTTCTTGAGATTGCCACATAATCAAAACAGAAAAAAACACAGCCATTTGCATCACTTCCACTCGTCACTCGTCACTCGCCTCACTGTGCTGCCACACACCAGCCAGCCACCCATGACCGTGCGCCATCCAGTTCGATTTCATAGAAGTTGATGCCCTCGCGGGGTTGGCCGGTGCTTTGGCTGAACATCTGTTGGGGCTGGACGCTTTTGACAGTGACAATCGTGTTGTTGGGGAGCGGCCGATTATTGCCGATAGTAGCCGCGCCGCCTGCGTTGGTGTATACGTCGAGAACACCGCTCTCCATATTGAGACCGCATTGCTGTTGGTCAGCGCACAGTGTGCTACAGGACAACACGACCTGTGCCTCTACATCAAACACGGTATTGTGACCGTAGCTGGTTTGGTTTGCTGTCCAGAATTGGTAGCCAAAAATAGCGAACAACAAGAGAAGGATAAAGAGGACAATCCAGAGAGGGCGTTTGGAAAGAAATACGCGGATCATGAGGTTGCTAAAATTTGTTGTTGAAGCGTCATCAAAGTTTTCGCACCGCTTTCTGCCATATCGAGCAGTTGATTGAGCTGGTCGCGGGAGATGGGGGCTGTTTCACCTGTGCCTTGCAGTTCGATAAATTGACCTGCGCCCGTCATCACGATATTGACATCTGCTTCGGCCGTTGAATCTTCGCCATAATCAAGATCGAGCAAGGGCTGCCCATCGACCAAGCCGACGCTGACGGCCGCAATTTGATTTTTGATCACTTTTGACGACACTTTGCCATCGGCGATCAACGATTGTAGAGCGAGATTGACAGCCACCCAGCCACCGGTGATGGCGGCCGTGCGTGTGCCACCATCCGCTTGCAGTACGTCGCAATCGACGATCAGTTGGCGCAAGCCCAGCTTTCGCAAATCGACCGCCATGCGAAGGCTACGGCCGATCAGGCGCGAAATCTCTTGGGTGCGTCCCTTCGGCCACTGCTTCTCGCGCTGCACCCGTTTGTCGCAACTGCGGGGGAGCAGCGCGTATTCGGCCGTCAGCCATCCATGTTGATTGTTGCTCTGGTGTAGCCAGCGCGGGATGCGGTCTTCGATAGTGACATTGCACAGCACATGCGTATCGCCAAACTTGGTCAGGACTGATCCCTCCGCCCATTTGGTGTAATGTGGAATAAATTCGATGGTGCGTAACTCAGTTGCGGTGCGTCCTTGTCGTTGTTGCATACGTTCCTCTGTCATTATTAGTTGATGAAATGATTATTGCGGCGGCCGTGTACACCGAAAACCGAGATTGGCGCGTGTAACTTCTGGCACAAACGAACCGCGCACCGAAACGCGCAACTCATCCAGTGGTGAAATCCATGAGCCGCCCCGGAGCGAACGCGCATACCCTTCGATGGGGCCAAGCGGGTTCACGTCGCTCGATTCTTCATAGTAATCGGCATCATACCAATCATACACCCATTCGATCACGTTGCCAGCCATATCTTGCACACCGAATGGCGATTGTCCGGCCGGAAAGCTGCCGACCGGGGCTGTATCCGCATAGCCATCGTCCACCGCCAAATCTTTGTAGTCGCGCAAACAGTTGAGATCGCAATAGTTGGCTGGGGTGTCGGTGGCAATGTCGCCCCAGGGATATTGCAGCACTTCGCCGACGGTGGGGCTGTACCCGGCCGCATATTCCCATTCCGCTTCGGATGGCAGACGGCCGCCTCGCCATTGGCAAAAATTGTTCGCCATATACCATGTTACAAAAATCACTGGGTACTCGTCATAGATCGGGTCGTTGAAATAGTTTGGATAGTAGGTCGCGTTCAAATTTTCTGGCAGCAAGCATTCCCCTGCATCGACACATTGGCGATATTGACGATTGGTCACTTCTGTCTCGTCGATGTAGTACGGCGAGAGCGTCAGCCGGTGGGAGGGCTGCATGTCGTCGTCCCCTTCGTCGCGCCCCATGCGAAAACGGCCGCCCGGAATATAGCGCATCGTCACATCAAATTCGTCCACGAAAATGGGATCGGGTGTTCGTGTCGGCAATATCGTTGGGTCGGGCGTAAAGGTGGGCGTAGGCGCGAGTTGGGTCAACGCCCCCGCCAATTCTGATTGGAAAGTGGCGGTTACTTCAACCACTGTTTCGGGATCGGGGTCAAAATTGAGATAGCCAAACAACAATGCGCCCCCGATGAGAAAGAGCAGGAGCATGGACAGGGCGGTGACGGTGCGGCTCTCGAATTGGCGGCGCGGAATGGTCGGCCGTACCCGGCCGCCATCTGCTGCATTGACCAGCGGCCGCAGTGTGGGAATGTGCGCGGCCGGAGCTTGCACGCCTGTCGGCCGATTGAGCGCATTGCTCACCTGTCCCACATGCGCGTACCGGGCCTGTGGATTGAGCGACATCGCACGAGAAGCCAACGCAGACAAGTACGGCTCAACATCAGGGTTGATTTCCCGCGCTGGTTGCAACGGTTGCAGCCCCGACTCACGGTTGAGCGGATCGCTCGGCGTGTGGGCGGTCAGCAGCGTGTACAGTGTCGCGCCCAGGGCGTAAATGTCTGTCTGCACAGAGACTTCGCGCTGCTTGGCTTGCTCTGGCGCACGGTAGCCCGGTTTGCCTTTTTGTATACCCAGTTGCGGCAAACCGGTAT
Source organism: uncultured Anaerolineae bacterium (assembly GCA_937949915.1). Lineage (GTDB taxonomy): Bacteria > Chloroflexota > Anaerolineae > Promineifilales > Promineifilaceae > CALECP01. Next base: position 7,007 of record CALECP010000136.1, on the reverse strand, counting down.
CGACCAAGTAAATTTTGCCTGCTGGGGTGAGCCGAATGTTGGCCGGTTTGATGTCGAGGTGTAGCTGGCTGTTTTCGTGTAGATACGCGATTGGCTTGACGGCCGCTTGTAGCCAGTCGATGATCCGTTGCGAGGGGAGTGGGTGTCCTTGCTGTACGGCCGTTTCGAGATCGATGCCGTCAATATATTCGGTGACGAGAAATTGCCCCACACCATTTTGCGAAAAGTGGTCGAGTACGGCCGGAAGTTGGGGATGGCTCAGTTGGCGTAGCTGTCGCACCGCTTGCCGAAAGCGCTTCTGCGTTTCGGGCGCGGGGTCGAGATACGTTTTGATGGCGACGTGTCGTTTGTTTTTTTCGTCGTAGGCACGATAGACAGCACCGGTCGCCCCCCGGCCGAGGCGGGAGACAATGCGATACCGTTTAACAAGCAAGTCGCCCGTGATCAATGCCATACGGCGCGATTATCAGGAATCAAGGTGTATCCGTCAACTATTGAGGATAAAACACTTTCTGACAAATAAGTGTAGGGGCTGTGCCTTGTGCCTGCCCCGGCTTCAGGGCGACCACAAGGGTGCGACCGTACCATTACCTGGAAGTGCTTCCCGATGGAATAGGCAACAATGGCCGTGTCGCAGGAGGCTCTGTTTCTGGTGCAATTATCTCTTCATCAGGTGTATCAATCGTCGCGGCCGCATCTGTCACCACCGCGTTGGCTGTGCCGTCATCACTGCCTAGATCAGCCAGCGTTTGGTCAGACAATTTGCAGTACAGGTAGCGAAAAACTTCGCGCAGCGTGGCGACGACCGGGGCCGCGACCAAAATACCGAAAATACCGGCGATTTGCAGCCCCGCCAACGCCCCCGCCAACACAATCGCCCGATGTAGTTTCAGCCGATTGCCCATAATGCGCGGCACGAGATAGTAATTTTCGGCCGTTTGCGTCAGCCAATAGCCAACCGCCACAATGAGCGTAAACCAAAACGGCCCGACAAGTGCGCCCAGCCAACTCGATTCGCTTTGGAAGAAGGCGAGCAGTAGCCCCGGCACGGCCGCCAAAATAGGCCCCGCATACGGAATGATCTCCAGCAGCCCGGCCGTGACAGCCAACCCTACCGGATTGGGCAGCCCTAAAACAGTGGCGATCACAAACACCAATAGACTGATCGCCAACATCAGCACCAATTGCCCCCGCAAAAACGCACCCCACACCAAACTGATGCGATGGATCAGCCAAGTGATGTCATCACGGTGGGATGGCGGCGATATTTGGATAATGCTTTTGACGATTTGATGCCCATCTTTGGTCAAATAAAAAGCGATGAACAGCATGAATGCAAACGAACTGATAAACGACACCGTACCCGATGCAACATTGCTCACCAAATCGCTACCAGAGCCGATCCAGCCTGCGATCAACGACACCGCGTTCCCCAAAAGCTGCTCAAATTCGTTGATCTGGAGACCATCAACCGGAATCGTATACGAGAAATCGCGGAACTGAACAGTCGGATCGCGTAAAAATTCGACGATCACGTTGCTCAATTGTTGGAGCAGTTCGGGAATGCTGTTCACAAAATTAACGACACGATCAAAAATAGAGGGCAGTGTCGTCACAGGAATGGCGATCAGCCCTGCGATGATGAGCAAAAAGAGCGCAAGTGTGGTGGTCAGGCGCGGGATATTTTTTTTCTCTAACCAATCGACGGTCGGCCGTAACACGAAGCTGAGAACGACGGCCATCAACACATAGCGAAATAGATTGCCATAATAAAGGAGGACACCGATCACGAAAATCGTCAGCCAAAAGCCGACGAATAATTTTGAGTTTCGTGTCCAGGGTGGAGAGGATGGGAATTGATCTGGCTCCGTCGCATTCATACCATCCCCATTCTTCCACAAGTGGAGTGCGCTTTCAATAGGCTTTTATGATCAATTGTGTGTTCTTAGGCACGGCCGTCTGCTTCCAGTATCAATTTCTCTGCAATAATCGACGATGACAACACACCGGGCAGCCCCGCGCCGGGATGTGTCCCCGCGCCTACAATGTACAGATTGTCGAATAATTCTGATTTGTTGTGCGGCCGGAACCAAGCTGATTGTGTCAAAATCGGCTCAACTGAAAAGGCCGCCCCTTTGTAACTGTTGAGGTCGTTATTAAAATGCAACGGATCGATATAATGTTCCGCCACGATATTTTCCTGCAAATCAGGCAAATAATTATCTTCCAAAAATTGCATCACCCGATCCCGATACGGCTTTGCCATCAAATTCCAGTCGATGCCCGAATCTTGGTGTGGCACAGGCGACAGCACATAAAAACATTCACCACCCTCTGGTGCCATCGACGGATCTGTCATGCTTGGCATGTGTAAATAAAGCGAAAAATCATCTGCCAAATGTTTGTCGTGGAAAATATCATTGAGCAATCCTTTGTAGCGTGGCCCCAAAATAATGTTGTGGTGCGCCAATCCATACCCTTCGTTGTACCGCTTCTTCGTACCAAAATAGATCACAAACAAGCTCATGCTGTAGCGCATCCGCTTCACGCGCTCGCGGAACAGCGAGCGTTTTTTCACACCATCGGGAATCATGTTGCCGTACAGATAGCCCACATCCACATTCGAGACGACGTGATCCGCATAGCGCAATGTGCCATCCTGCAACTTGATGCCGACCGCTTGCCCCCCTTTGATGATCAGTTCGTCGATTTCGGTGTTCAAATGGATTTTGCCGCCCAACTCTTGAATCAGATCGAGTAACCCTTTGACAATCGCGCCCGTCCCGCCCAGCGCATAATGCACACCCCATTCCCGCTCAAGGTAATGGATCATGGCGTAGATTGAGGTGGTGTCGAACGGGTTGCCGCCGACGAGGAGGGGGTGAAAAGAGAAGCAGATGCGTAAAAAGTCGTCGTCTACATATTTTGATAGATATTGGTAGACGGTGCGGTGTGATCCCAGTTTGAGCAGGTCGGGAATCACTTTGATCATGTCGGTGATGTTGGTGAAAGGTGCGTCGGCTAGTTCGATAAATCCTTTGTCGAAAATCGCTTTTGTCGATTCGACAAAGCGCAGGTAGCCTTCTTTATCGGCCGGATTGATCCTATCGATCTGTCCCAGCGTAAATTCTTCATCGTCGTTGTAATCAAAGTACCGTTTGTTGTGGTCAAAGATGCGGTAGAACGGCATACATGGCACAAACTGGATGTAATCTTCGCGGCGACGGCCGGCCAGCGCAAAAATATCATCAAACATAAAGGGCGCTGTGATCACCGTTGGCCCGCCATCAAACTTGAAATCGCCTATCTCGTACACATACGCTCGGCCGCCCGGTTTATCCCGCTTCTCATAAATTTCGACATCATACCCACGCGCTGCCAGCCTAGCGGCCGCGCCCAATCCCCCAAATCCACTTCCGATTACAATAACTTTTTTCCGCACCATCTGTTTTGAACCTCATTTACATTTTATGACAGCGAAAGCTGTACGATACCTGTGCATTGTACGAATTGAGAATAAATATGACAACATTTTGCACAGAATTGCGCTTTTTGTCACATTTTTGTAGACTGGCGGTTGTTTTGGAGGCGGCCGTCCATTTATGTCGCACACACAATTAAGTTGGGAGACGTACTATGATGTTATTCAGTGGCGCATTCGTCAATACCGGTTCGCTTATCTCGTTTTGTATCGTCATTATTTTCGCATTTGGCTACCACGAATTAGCCCATGCTGTAATGGCAGACCGCCTCGGAGACCCCACCCCGCGACGGGCAGGGCGCATGACATGGAACCCATTTGTCCACCTCAGTTTGATCGGGTTTATCATGCTCTTTCTCATCGGATTCGGCGGTGCATCGACCCCCGTTAACCCTCGCTACTTTCAGGGCAATCGCTGGAAGGCAGATGCAAAAGTCGCCATTGTTGGCCCGCTTGCCAACGTGCTGATGGCGGTCATCTTCGGCATTTTTTACAATCTACAGGTCTTTGTTACCGATTGGGGACAATCGTACCTTTTGAGCGAAGAGCTGCACTACTTTATCAAGTCGATCTTTTTCTGGGGCATTCACATCAACGTACTTCTTGCCATCTTCAATATGCTGCCTATTCCCCCGCTAGACGGCTTCACTGTTTTGCTCGGATTGATGCCCAGCAACTTAGCCGAACAATTATATCCATTGCGCCGCTATGGAATGCCGATCCTGTTGTTTGTGATATTTGCGCTACCGTTGCTCCAGATCAACTTTGTGCAAGATACAATTGGGCCCATCGTGCAGATTGCCACGGCCGTCATTACCGTTCTCGATGGCGGATGGGCATTTATCCCCGGCTAAAATTGCTTGAAGATGCGTTTAGCCGAAAATTCACAATTCCTTCACAATTTCTGCGATTTTTTCTCATAGTTACACAGTATTCTTACCGGATAGGAAACAGCAATAGCAAGTAGACGTTCTTATAAACGCCTGCCTTCTTCCTAAATCCCTTCCAATAGAGTCAGTTATCGTTGTGATATTTTTGGGGCAGGCATACACACGATAACTGGCTCTTTCGTTTTCACCCTCGGCCGCCACAAATCGCATACTGAACTATTTTATTTGTTTGATAACAAGGGAGGTTGCCCTCCTCTATCAAACAATAGAGAAGGGCAGAGAGGGAGGAATAGTTGTTTATTGATTACCCAACTGCGCTTGGATCACTTGCTCAAAAATCGTATAGGGTTGTGCGCCGTTGACAAACTCACCATTGACAAAGAAAGCGGGTGTCCCACGCACGCCAAAGCCTGAGCCTTGGTTGAAGTCTGCCTGAATCGCGCTGTCATACTCGCCGCTTTGCATACAGGTGTCGAATGCTTCCACATCCAACCCCAAGTTAGACGCATAGTCGGACAAAATAGAGAGGACATTCTCGTTGCCCCATTGCGCCTGATTGTCGAACAGTGTCGTGTGCATTTCATAGAACGCATCTTGTTCGCCCGCGCAATGGGCAGCCACGGCCGCATCATTCGCTTGGGCATGGAAACTAAGCGGGAAATCTTTGAACACGTAACGCACCAATCCCTCATCGATGTAATTTTGCTTGATCTGAGCAAACGTCTGCGAGAAATGACGCGAACAGAACGGGCATTGATAGTCGGTATATTCGACAATGGTAATCGGCGCGTCATCTGACCCCATCACATACGAATCTCCTTCTGGGATTTCGCCTACGTTGACGGGGGCTGGTTGCTGTTGTTGCTGCTGCTGTTCAGCCTGCTGTGCTTGCTGCGCTTGTTGCCGTTGGGAATCCATAATCGCATCGACCAGCCCGTCATTTTCGACCAACTCGATCACATACTCAAAGTTTTCCAATGGCTGTGCGCCCCGCACAATCGGGAAGCCATTGACGACAAAGTAAGGGGTGCTATTGAGGCCGAGAGCGAGGGCTTCGCGCACACTTTCGTCAATCGCCTCATCAAATTTTCCGCTTGACATGCAGATCTCAAAGGCCTCTGCCTCCAACTCTAATTGAGCCGCATATGCTTGGAACATCACTTTGTGCTGTCCTGCGCTACCCCATATACTTTGTTGAGCAAACAGGACATCGTGCATTTCTACATATTTGTCTTGCTCGCCCGCACATCGTGCTGCCACAGATGCGTCACGCGCCAGTGGGTGCAGTTGGTCGAGCGGCAGATCACGAAATTCGTAGCGCACACGCCCTGTTTCGACGTAATTTGCGATGAGGGTAGGGAGTGTCTCGGCCGAATATCGCGCACAGTATGGGCATTGTAGATCAGTGTATTCAACGATCACTACTTTCGCATCTTCGTCGCCCAATGCGAACGCATAATTGTCGCTCAGTTCGATAGGCGTAGGCTCTTCTACTTCAATCGGTTCTGGCTCTTCTACAATCGACTCACCACTGGCGGCGAGGGCTATCGCTTGCACAAATACGCCATACGGCTGTGCGCCAGAGAGTAATTCGCCATTGACAAAGAAGGCGGGTGTCCCGCGCACACCCAAACTTGAGCCTTGCTGCGTGTCTGCTTGTACATCTGCTTGATAGCGGTCGCTTTCTGCACATTCGGTGAATGCAGGAATATCTACCCCGGCAATTTGTTCAGCATAGCTGATAAATTGTGGCACAGGGTTGCTCACGCTCCATTTGCCTAGATTCTCGAAAAGTGCATCGTGCATGGCCCAATAGGCGGCCGCACCCACTTCACCCGCACACCGGGCTGCATTGGCGGCCGCACCTGCTTGGGGATGGAAAGAGAGCGGGAAGTCATAGAAAATCAGCACCGCTTCACCGTCAGTGATTTCTCCGCCTTTGATGTTTACCATGGTGTCATTGACAAAGCGTTGACAGAATGGGCATTGATAATCACTGTACTCTTCAATACGAACCGGCGCATCGAGGTCGCCCATGTACGCATTGCCATCCTCTGTGAAACCAACCGGGATGCCTTTGTAAGTGGTTTGGTCGATGGTTTCTGCTGTCTCTTCTTCTTCATTCGCAACATCTTCCGCAACTGCAACATCATCGGCAACCGCCTCAGCTTCTTCAGAATCAGTATCTTCATTTGATACAACTTCTGCATTTGCGTCACCATCATCTGTCGCGCCATCTGCTTCTTCGGCTTCGACAACTTCTAGTTCGGCCGATGTTTCAGCCTCATTCGCATCAGTATCGGCCGTGTCCTCAACAACTGGCTCTGCTTCTGCGGCCTCTTCAGTTGGCTCAGGCGTGGGGGCTTCTTCATCTTCTTCGTCACCACCACCATCACTATCATCTGTTGCTGGGGCTTCATCGACAACGGCCGTTGTGGCGGCCGGGGCATCATCCGGCTCTTCCGTTCCCGTACAGGCAACCAAAAATAGTGCCATCATGCCAACGATAAGGGTCAAAAACAAACGTGTTCCAATTGATTGGGACTGCATAAAAAGATACTCCGTCTATAGATTAGGCATTCGCCTTCAAATTCGATTTTGATGGCAAAAAACGTGCAAACGATCATTGCCATCAT
>CALECP010000135.1 GCA_937949915.1 uncultured Anaerolineae bacterium | reverse complement strand
CTGTCCGCTTAATCGTTCAATGTTTTGTAGTTCGTTGTCGATGGCGGTTTTACACCATGCCGTTTCTGTTTCTGTCATCGTTCGCTTACTCCATAAATATGCAGAACAGACCCACGCCGTCGGGCGAGTCTGCTCTGCGGTTACGTTCTACTCAGTCAAATCAAAACCATTTGAAATGGTTGATCGCTTGTAGAAGTCGCTCCTTTGATTGCTTTTCCAATTTCTTTGGCACATATCCATCATGTCGTAGAACAGCCAATTTGTAATCGGTCGCCCACCGAACAGACTCGCCAATCTCCTCAGCTAAGACCATCAATGTCACATCGGACGCTTCGCTTTTTAGCAGTTCACCGTACAGATCGAATAACATTCCTAAAAATAGATAGTCGATTGCTGCTAGTGTAATTGAACCTTCTACCAATTTTTTGCCGTCCTTCGTTCGTTTGGTGTTTTTGTTTTTCATCATTTCACCTATGCCCACAGAAATTTTTTGTGCGCGTCGTGAAGCTCATTAACTTCAAACCGTGCGTAATGTTTTGCCGTCACTTCGATGCTGGCATGTCCCAACAATTGGGAAACAGTCGCCAAGTCTGCACCATTTTTTAACCACTCACGCGCCGCTCGATGTCGAAGCGAATGGGGGTTATATGGCTCCTTGATTCCTGCCCGTTTTGCTGTCCGTGAAATCATCTGGCGAACTGCCCGATCTGTTATCGGTCTGTTTTCTGGTTTGCCTTCGATGCTGCAAAACAAATAGTCGTGTGTGCAGTCTGGACGAACTTTTAACCATTCGTGGATATAGTTGACGGATTCTTCAGACAAAAATGCAAAGCGGTGTTTACCACCGCCGTACCCCTTTTCAACGACACCAATACGGCCGCCATCCAAATCTAGTTCGGATAGGGTTGCACTACACAACCCACCTACACGGCAGCCCGTCGATGCTAAAAAAGAGATTATTGCCGGGTTACGTGCTGCGTAAATTGAGACAAGAGAGTGCTTTGATACAACTGGCTCGGCCGACGCTGACAACAAACGTTTATAGCCTTCCGGTGAAATCGCCTTTTGTGGTATGTCTTGCGCCTTTGGTTTCTTCACACCCTGCAATGGTGATTTTGCAATCTTATCGATCAGGATAAGCCAGTTAAAAAATATCCCGGCATCTGACATAATACGTCTAATCGTGTGGGCTGATAGCTTCTTATCACGCTCTTTGATATACGGGTGTCCATCGAATCGGGTGCAAGTTGCCAGCCACTTACGCCACTCGATCATCTCGAAATATCCCAGCGTGTCGATACTTCTATCTGCACCAAAATGCGCGACTAAATAACCCAGTGAATTACGGTACAACTTTATCGTTGCCTTTGAACATAAATCACCCTTTATGTAGATATATTTCTCCATTAAATCTTTCATGGTTTTCATCACTTCACCTATGCTTCTGTAGTGCGTTTCTCTCTGGTAAACAAGCAAATGTCCTACCCCTTATTGCTCGGTTTTCGTCACTTTTTTCGCGCCCGTTGTCGTCGTTTATTTGCTGTTGATTTGCAGCGAGACGAGCAGTATTTTGCACTGGCTCTGGCAGCCATAAATGTAGTTGTACATACCGCGCATTGCCGGTGTATTTTGCCAGTCGCATCGCCGTTTGTTCCCCTGCTGGTGCTAGGATTACTAGAGGCTGATCGGGGTTGTGAATTAAGATATTCATCATCAGCCTCCTTTATGGGTTTGGGGTGTTACTGTTCGCCGTTGACTTGGTGGCGTTCCGTAACAATGCCAACGTCTGCCGCTTCGCGTCGCGCTCTTGGTTTGCTCGGAAGTCATCGCCTTGTACATACGCCATCATCACACCTTCACGCACTGTCAGCGATTCAGTAGCAACGGTGGTCAACAATTCCGCATCCTTTTCGGCTATCGTTTTCTCAGCCAATAATTGCGCTAGGCGTTTTTCTGCCTCAAATTTATGACGCTGTGCTGTCTCGTCACTCTTGACGGCCGCCAACTCGTTTGATGCAATAGCGGAGCGAATAGCCGCTTGTACTTTGTTGCTCATCGCATCACAAAGGAACATCAAAATGAGCGTAACAACTGGCACAAGTGGCGTTCCATAACTCACAAAATTGGTCAATCTTTCGATGGGTGTCTCACGAATGATAGCCACACCAGACAGCGCATTGAGAGAAACACATCCGGCGATAATCACGATGCTGGTCACAGTCATCCAGTATTGATTTTTACTGTCTATCTTCGATGCTTTGACCCGAAAGATGAGGGCGACTAATGACGCTTCGACCGTCCCCAAGCCCAACATAACCACAAGGTCGGCAAAGGGTAGGGGATGCCCTGTAATGGCGGCGTGAGCGAGTACAACCGTGTAGATGGTTAGGGCAACATCCAAGCAAATCGTGAACGTTGACCCGGTGACAAAGTTAATGAATTGTTCTGTTAGTGTGTTCGTTTTTTTCTGACCTGATATATTTGCCATGACAATTTTTTGTCCTTGCTCCCTCTGCTGTGCTTGCTGGCTTGGGTAGGGGGAGCATTAACTTCTTTGACTGGTACAAACAAAAAAAGCACCAGTCGGTTGACTGATGCTTTGGTTCAGATTCGATAATGCAATTGATACTATTTTTGTGGTAGTATTCTTGCTATATCGGGACTGGTACATCAGTCTCAATTCCCCCGCCGATGTTTGTAGCATCGGCATTTTTTTATGTGGGGGACTTGTTCGATGGGGGCAGTATATCACAACTTAGCAAATACAATAACTATCCATTTGTTGCTATGTAAAGAGGTATTTACCTATCTTTGGCAATCGTCAACGGTTGATGGTTTGGTAGTCAGATTAGCATGGCGTACACTCACTTTGATATGGCAACCAATGAACAGGGCGATCTTATCTGCGTACAGTGCAGCAATTTGTTATCCGGGCGGCAAAGGTTGTATTGCTCTAAAAAATGCCGATCTGCGTATGCTAGAAAACAATCTAAAGTGTCCGGGCAAGTGACCGGGCAAGTGACCGAAGGTAGACCGGACACTTTTGATTTGCCAGAGGTAGAACGGAAACAAAGCAGACCGGACACGTTTACTTTGCACGGGCAGCTTCACGAAATGAAAGGGGAAAGGGATCGATTGTTGATTGAGGTGTCAGAACTGAGGGAAGTAAACCGACAATTGACAGCGGCCGCCATCGATAAAGCAAAATTTGAGGGCGCGTACAATGCACTGCTGGCAAGTGGTAAGCATGAACCAGAGCAGCCGGAGCAGGACGGTACATTGTGGTGGTCATGGCTAAAAGGCAGGAAGAGGAAACAATGAAAAAATGTGCAGAGTGCAAGGCACTGTTCACGCCTTCAGAAAACTATCACAGGCTATGTAGTGATTGTTATCTAGCCACAAATACCACGCGCAAATGTGAAAAATGCCCGGCCGTTTTCGTCCCATTTGCCGATTATCATACGCTTTGTGCGGCGTGTTATCGGGCAAAAGTGGCACGGATTGACCAACAGCGTGAGCCACTCAATGGCTATCTTGTTAGGCGTTGGGGCTTGCTTGGTTGGCTATTCCGTAAGAATGATTGAACAAATTTGACAGACAGATCGGCACAGTGTATCTTGGTAATGACCCACGCCAATAGGCATGACAATAACCGCCACATCAGGCGGTTTTTTGTTGCCTACTGAAAAATGACGACACCGCCAAAAATGGTGATAGCCGCGCCGA
>CALECP010000134.1 GCA_937949915.1 uncultured Anaerolineae bacterium | reverse complement strand
CGGGAATGATCCTGACTTCCCATCCCGCGTAGGGACACGGTTAACCGTGTCCCTACGCGAAAGGGTCGTACGTCGTAAGACATCCTACACTTTCGCCCGGCCGTTTCTGTTACGCTTGTTTGGGTGAAAATTTGGTAACAGATGATGGTCAAAATGCGTCCAAAAATCGGTTTTCGTTATAATCCCCAACTATTGTGAAGCAAAAAAACAGTTCTTCGTCATCCGGTAAAACGGTACTTATTACATTGATCACGCTATTGTTGTTGGTTGTGGTCGCTCTGATCGGGTTGCAGGTTTTGAAATCGTTGCCATCGCGGCAGCTTTCGCGCTTCCCCACATTTGTACAAGAGCTGGTCATTCCAGAGCCAGAGAGTGCGATTTTGCCAGACGTGGGCGAGATAGACGCGAGTGATTTGCTGGCGGCCGTGGCTACTCAGCCACCGACACAAATCGCGCAGATCAACAACATCGAGCCGACCCCTACGCTGATGCCGGTAGCGACCAACACGCCATTGCCAACAGTCGAAGCGGTCATCTCGACAGCCACGCTTACCCCGTTGCCGACAGAGACACCAACACCGACCGCCACCCCATCCCCCACCGCGACACCGTATCCGTCCCAGACGCGCATCACCAACGTGGCGCACCACATGCAGGAATGGAACAATTGCGGCCCCGCGACGACGGCGATGGCATTAAGTGTTTTTGATGAGCAATGGGTGCAAGCGGACACGGCGCAATATCTGAAACCGAATCCAGAAGACCGCAACGTAACCCCAGATGAAATCGCCCGCTTTGTAGGCAGCCAGACCGGTGTCGGGGCGGTGTCGCGGATTAATGGCGACCTTGATTTGCTCAAGGCTCTGATTGCGAATGGCTTCCCGGCGATTATCGAGGTGGGACTAGACCCGCCCGGTGAGGTGGCTTGGCTGGAGTGGTATGGTCACTATTTGCTGGCGGCCGGATATGATGACGAAGCCCAATCGCTATGGGTGTACGATTCGCTGATCTGGGATTCAATCGATCCGTTGCTGGCAAATGGGCCAGACGGCCGTGCTTACAGCTACGAAGATTTGGCGACGTATTGGCAGCAGTTTAATGGCGCGTTCGTTGTCTTTTATGAAGCGGAACGCGAGGCAGAATTAGCGGCGATTGTGGGCGAGACGTGGGACGAGACGCGCATGTGGGAAAAGGCTCTGGTCGATACGCAGTTGGCGTTGGTCGATCAACAAGAGAATGCGTTTGCGTGGTTCAATTTGGGTACAGCTTATACAGAGTTAGGTCAATTTGAGGAAGGGGCGAAGGCGTTTGACAAGGCGCGTTCGATTGGGCTGCCGTGGCGCATGATGTGGTATCAGTTTGGCCCGTATAAAGCGTACTATGAAGTCGGCCGCCATGATGATGTGCGTCTGCTGGCCAATACGACGCTGGCGGGACGGCCGTACTTTGAGGAATCATTCTACTGGCGTGGCTTGTCTTCGCTTGCGCTTGGCGCAGAAGGTTCGGCACGGGCTGATCTGCTAGCAGCCAATGAATTTAATCCCTGGTTCAAACCAGCGGCCGATATGTTGCTAGAACTGAATAGCGAGCCAGAAAGCGAAGGCGAGACAGAAGGTATTGGTGGCGAACCGCAAGGGTAGCTGATCGATTTGGAGTATTAAATGAATCGTTTGGGAACACTGTTGATCGGAATTGGAATTTTGTTGATCATCGCGGCCGTTGGCATATCAGTCAATTACAACGATGTGGTCAATGCGCTGCCTCCGGCCGTGCAGGTACGCTTGCCTGACTTTGGGGATGCACCTGACGCGCTGCCCAAAGCGGACACCCAAGCATCGGCGGCCGAAGTGGCGGAACTATTAGCCTTGCCAGACGAAACAGTGGTTGTGCCGACACCCACACCGACGCATACCCACACCCCATTGCCGTCGCCGACAGCCACAGCAACAGACATTCCACCGACGGCCGAGCCATCTGCCACCGCCACGCCAACGCCCACCGACACACCAACCGCTACGCCCACCTTTACCCCTAGCCCCACACCGACAGCGACCCCCACGCCGACCCCATTACCAGCCAGCAACAGAATTGAGGGCATTTTTAACATTCCACAAACGTTCAATAATTGCGGCCCCGCCAACCTCTCGATCAACTTGATCTATCATCAAGACCAGACGACACAGCAAGAAGTTGCCGCCTATCTCAAACCGAATCCCAATGACCGCAATGTTAGTCCCTGGCAAATCAGCGATTATGTAAACGATTACACGTCGCTCAGTTCAACCGTGCATAGCGGCGGTGACATGGCGATGCTCAAGCGGCTGATCGCCAATGGCTTCCCGGTGGTGATCGAGCGCGGCATCGACTTTAATGATGGCAATGGCTGGTATGGGCATTATTTGACACTGTTTGGGTATGATGATGCGGCGCAATCGTTTATGGCGATGGACACGTATGCGTCGCCGTGGGCCCCGAACGGCGAACCGTTTTCTTATGAAGATGTAGAAACATCGTGGCAACATTTTAACTACACTTTTTATGTGGTGTTTCCTGATGATCAGTTGGTGACGGTCAACAATTTGATCGGGCTAGAACTGTTGCAACCTCGGTCGATGTGGGATCGCACTTTGGCGATAGCGCAAGCACAAATCGAAGAAAACCCGGACGACAAATGGGCGTGGTTTAATTTGGGGACGAGCTACACGGAATTGGGCAAAATGACGGGTGATCCGTTCTATTATGAGAAGGGCGCGGCCGCTTTTGACCAAGCCCGGACGTATGATTTGCCGTATCGCATGTTGTGGTATCAGTTCCGGCCGTACATGGCGTATTATCGGGTCGGCCGCACGGCCGATGTGATCACGCTGGCAGACGTGACATTGACGACGCGAGGTGGTCAAAATGTGGAAGAAACATATTTGTGGAAGGGTCACGCTACGGCCGCGTCGGGCGACATCGAAGGGGCGCGTGCTTTATATGAAGAAGCACTCAAATTTAACAAAAACTTCTATCCTGCCCAGACTGCGCTTGACTCGCTCAATGGGTAATGCCAGCCCATCATCAACATGTTGAGTCGGCTGTTCGTGATCGGATTGGGCGGTGCAATCGGCGCGATTTTGCGATCATTGCTCTCTGCGCTGCCGGGGCAAACCTCTTTCCCCTACGGGACGTTGCTCGTCAATTTGCTTGGCTCATTTTTGATCGGGGTGCTGTGGGTGTTGTTCGAGACGCGCCTGCTGCCAGAGCCGTACAAACCATTTTTGATCACAGGTATGTTGGGCGCGTTGACCACTTTCTCCACCTATAGCTTGGACAATCTCAAATTGCTGGAGGGTGGACAGATCGGCACGGCCGTGATCAATATCATCGTCAGCAATGCGCTGGGGCTGGTGTGCGTGTTTGTGGGGGCGTATGTCGGCCGTCTTTTTTGAACTTTAATCCAGCGTAAGCAGATTGGTAGGATGCGGGGCAACAAGATGCACCGTTTTTGTGTCGATAGTCAGATCGACGACGATTACTTTACGGCCGTCTCCTAGCTGTAGCGGCTGATTTGTTTGAGGTGTTG
>CALECP010000133.1 GCA_937949915.1 uncultured Anaerolineae bacterium | reverse complement strand
GGCAACTCTCTATATGTGGTGGACAGATGAAGATTTGTTTTTAGTCTTGCCAGATAGTCAAAAACAAAAGAGTTAAATACACCTAACACGAAGCACTTGACATCCGATCTACTCAAAGTATCAACGCGGATAGTATAAGTTGTCATTGACTGACGAGGAAGAATGCAAGCGATAAATGTTCTCGTATTTGTACTACTTCCAATCTCACGAAACGCCAGACCGTATTTTTGCAATCGGTCACTTTCAAATTTGCGTTTTTCAATGAATTTTTTTGCATTTTTCTCACTTGCAAATAAATAAGGCTGTTCAAACTCATGATCATATTGATGTATGTTTTTTCCCTCAAAGATAGGGATACCGTGTCCTGATCTATTCATGATTTTACGATTCGTGGTGACATCAAATTCACGCTTAAATTCGATATTCCATACATCAGAAGCTTGCCCGATTACTAAATAATTAGTGTAAATTTGATTCGTAATTTGATAATCATGCTCTGAACGGAACTCCGTAATCGCTAATCTTTCAGGGCTGAATTTTTCGATAGAGCTTTGGTTGATATAGATGAGGTTCTCAGGAATTGATAAAAACTGCTCCATCTCGCTTGGCATGATTGATTCTCTGGGAGAGAAACGGAAAACTGCCCAAAAACCTTCTCCTGGAATGCCTGTTTGTGCGCCTAGTAATGTAAAATGAAATGCATGATGTACGTCTTTGAAGAACCACCTTTCATTGCTCAAATTAAAAAGGTAATCGATTCTACCTTCATCAAGTAGCATTTGACGTAATTGTTTTGTTCCTAGATCGTTTGTGATGCCAGACGGGATCACGAAACCGAGCCGCCCTTCATTTTCCAGCAGCGTATAGGCGCGTTCGGTGAACAGCTTGTGTGTCGCTGTGTCGCCCCGTCCCTGGCGTGTGTACGCCGCGCTCTTTTTGTACCATGTCGCCGTCATGCCGATGCGTTGCTTTTGCTCCTCCCATCCGGCCGCGAGACGGGGGTCTAGCCGATCCAGTTCCGCGATACGGGCTTCTGCTTTTTTGCGCGTCAGCTTGCTCTCGATCAGTTCATCAAATTGGGCATAATACTCGCGCAAATCAGGCTTGACAATCTCCCACGGCGGGTTGCCCACCACGATAGTAAAGCCGCCCTGTTCCCCCAGCGACTGCCCCGCCTCATCGACAAACAGTTCCGGGAAACCGGCTGCCCAATGAAACGGCCGGATCGCGTCCTCCCAATTCTCCAAATCAGCGAAAAACGGCGCAATCGGTTCGTTTAGTGCCTGTTCTATCCGGCCGCTAATCGCCGCTATCTGGGCGAATTTCGCTGTGTGGTCGGCCGTGTCATTCACCAACTCCAGCCGCAAACGGCGCAATTCAGCCAAATCGGCCGCGTGTGGCGCATACTGTGCGTCCTGCCCGGCCGTGCCAACCAGCGCATTCCCCACCTTCACATTTTGGTTCAAGATCAGCGGCAAACGGCGATCATCTTTCGGCAGATCGGCAATCGCCCGCATCACCAAATTAACCGTCGCAATTTCGGCCGCTTGCGGGTCGAGGTCAACCCCATAAATGTGCGTCTCCAAAATACGACGCGGGTAATCTTTTAGCAGCCCTTCCAGCTTCCGAAACGGCACCAGCGCGATCTGTACATCTATCGGTGACAGGGTACGGTCTGCCAAAAGCTCTGCTTGCTTCGCCTCAAACGCTTGCTCGTTCGCTTTGATCTCCCGTCGATAAAAGTCGGCCAGCACTTCATACGCATAGATCAAAAACGAGCCAGACCCACACGCCGGATCGATGATGTGCAAGTTGCTGATCTGTTCGGCCGTTTTGCGCGTCTCTCCTTCGTCTTGCAGAGGACGGCCGTCCGGCTTGCCATCGGCCGTGCCATACAGATAACGCCCCAAACTGTTATCGACGATATAGCGCACAATCACTTGTGGCGTGTAATAGCTGCCCTGCTTCTTGCGCGTCTCCAAATTGTCTCGCGCCACCACTTCCTGCTTGTCAATCGCCAGCGCTTGCCCCAGGTATTGCTCATACGTGTTGCCCATGATGTCCGGGGTCATCGCCCGGAACCGCGCCCCGTACAACCGCTCCACCAAGCCGGTGATCACATCTGCGCTAAAACTAGCTTGATCCGCATCCCCTTCTGCAAACAGAGCCGAATTGTGCAGTTCGTCAAAGCGGCGATAGATGCGCTGCAACTGTTCCGTAAACGGAATCGCGTACTCGCTTTCCACCGATAATTCGTGGATGCGGCGCAGCGAATCGGGCTTCATGATCAAATGGTCTTCGGCAAACCGAAGCACCACCAGCCGATCTAGCACACGCTGCACCACAGAGCGCAAACGAGGCAGGTCGATAGTGCCAGCGGCCGTATACGCCCAATGATTGTGGGTCGGCCGTGCCAAAATATCTTGCGCCAGCTTCAGCCGCCACTCGTTGATAAAGTTGAGATAATCGGTGTCAACGTCAGCGCGTACCCGTTGGTCGCTCAGTTCGTCCAGGCTCCCCGCCTCGATATTGTGCCATGCCAACTGCCATAAATGATCAAAATCACTGCCCAGATAGCCCGATTCTGTCTCAATCGACATCACCAGCCAGTCACGCCGCGCATTAAACAACCGAAACCGCTCAAAGTTGGTCAGGATCGCCCACGTCCCATCATTTGCAAAGGCGTAGTTAATCGCTTGTTGCTCTTCCCGTGTACGGTCAGTTGCCATCCCCGGTAGCATCATTTGCCCCGGTGTCAGTACGCTCGACTCGCCGATCCGTGTCAGCCCTTTGATAATGCCAAACCGCTTGCACTCGACATAGATAAATTTACCGTTGCCATATTCGACCCGAATATCGGGCCGTCCCGCCTTCGTGTGCAATTCGTATCGGTACCGTTTGGGGTCATCCACCGGCCACCCCAATGCTCGCAGCAATGGCGTGATAAATTGGTTGACCACATCTGTCTCGGTCATCTCAGCAAGGCGGCCGTCCCGCTTTTGCTGCTCAAATTTTTCGATTAATTGTTGGATCGCTGCTTTGGCGGCTTCTTTCGTCGGTTGCACACTACTTCCCTCATCCCGCACCAGAAATATCCCCTCCCAGCGGGAGGGGTTCGGGGAGGGCTAACTAATTGTAATATCCATCGAGCGTATCTTCGCGGGGGGCGTTGGTCAATGTCGCGCCCACGATGCGGACGTGCGCTTTTTCCAAAATATCACGAGCGCGTTCAGCATGATCGCGGCGAGAAACACCCGCTTCGATAATCATCAGTACACCGTCTGTTTTGCTGCCCAGCACCACCGTGTCTGTCACTGCTATCACGGGCGGCGCATCGAAAATGATGAAGTCGGCCGTCTCTTTCAATCGCTCGATCAGCGCGTCCACCTTCTTCGAGCCGAGAATATCGGCCGGGTTGGGGGGCTTTGTGCCACTCGTCAGCACAAACAGATTTTCGATGGGGGTGCTTTGTAGCGGAATGTCTGCTTTCTTGTTGATGATCGCATCGGTCAGCCCCAAGCTATTATCCAAGCCGAAAATAGTGTGCAGGGCAGGGCGGCGCAGGTCGGCATCGACCAAAATGGTGCGGCTGCCCCCTTGCGCGATAGTCACAGCCAGATTGGCGGCCGTGATGCTCTTGTCTTCGTTCGGCTCGGCCGATGCACAGACCAGCGTCCGCAACGGATCATCCAAACTATAAAACGACAAATTGGTGCGTAGCGTCCGGTATGCCTCGCTGACAACGGACGTGGGGTTTGTAATAGTGATCAAATCAATCATATTTTATCTCGGAATTTTACCAATAACAGACAACTGCAAATGGCGTTCGATGTCTTCTGCGCGGCGTACACGGCTAGAGGCCAGCCATTCGAGCAAGAGGGCGAGCATCGTGCCAAGCAACACGCCAAACACGCCACCAGCCACCCCGTTGATCTTCCAATCTGCGCCAGCCATGCCACACTGCGGATCACCCAAAAAATCGGCCGTCACCCGATCTTCTTGGCGCAACGGTGCGTTCTGCTGGTTGCGCCACTGGATCAATTGGTCGCCCCACGTTCGCACAATATCTTTTGCTAAGTCGCAATTTTCATTTTCAAATTGGAGCAGAATAATTTCAGTCGTGTTGTCCGGCTCTGCCTTGAACTTACTGAGCAACGTGCCAGAATCTGTTTCTAGTTCCAGCGCGTTGATCACGTCTGTTGCTACATCGCTCGACTTGATCTTTTCGGCAAACAGCAGCTTCAGCCGTCCGGCCGTCTGGTTTGCGCCAAAGTCCGGCCGCGAATAGATCGCCATGCGGACACTGGCACGGTAGACGGGCGTTTGCATTCGGCTGAACACGGCGGCCGTTCCGGCCGTTAGCACCGCCAGCAAAATAATCAGCCAGCCCCGTTGTTTTAGAATACGGACATAATCGCTCAATTCCATAAAGAAAAGCCTCTTGTCGGACAGACAGGTCTATAGACCACTCGTTTCTGTTCCCATCGACACACCAGACGATGGTTGTGGTGGCTGTATCGCTTGTTGAATCTGGTTGCGCTTTTTTTGATGTTCGTTGTGTTTCATTTCCACAAAGTCGAGCATTTTCTGACGAAAAACAGAGGTGTCAAAGCGCTCAGCGTGGGCGCGGATAAAGGCGGGGCTGACGCTACTCGGATCAAATCCTTCGACCGCTTCGATGATGCAGCGTGGGGTTTGCTCATCGAACAAAACACCTGTACCCGCGATCACCGTTTCCGTTGCACCGCCGCCATTATAGGCGATCACCGGCCGTCCGGCCGCCATTGCCTGAATGGGCGCGATCCCGAAATCTTCTTCGCCAGGAAACATAAACGCCTTCGCACGGGCAAATAAGTCTGGCAATTCGTTATCTGGAACGAACCCCAAGAATTTGACGTTGCTGTTGGCTAACGCTTCTAGCCGCTCACGGTCACGGCCGCTACCGGCAATGTACAATGGTTTGCCCATACGATTAAACGCCTCGATCAATATATCCAAACGGCGGTACGGAACAAGACGGCCGACAAACAAATAGTAATCTTCCGTCGTGTTACTCGGCTCGAACCGGGTTGTCTCCACCGGAGGATGAATGATAACGGAGTCGCGTTGATAAATTTTGGCGATTCTCTGACGAATCTCCTCTGATATAGCGATGAAATGGTCTACCCGGTCTGCGGCCGAGCGATCCCAAATCCGCATCAGTGTCAAAAAAGGGTTGAGAACAGCGCGGGTTGTGCGGCCGAGGTTTTCCTGCTCCGCATACTGTTGATACCGCCACACATAGCGCGTCGGCGTAAGACAGTAACAAATATGCAGCGTCTCTGCCCCCGTGATCACCCCATGACAAAAGCCGCTCTTATTGCTGAGAACCACATCGAACTCCCGAAAATCGAACCGTTCAAACGCGGTTGGATAAAGCGGGAAGTACACTTGCTGCTTTTTATAAATAAACGGTAACTGGTCGAGAAAACTGGTGCGAATATCCCAATTCTTCCAGTGCGCGGGCATCTTTTCCCGCCAATACATAGAGGTATACAACGGCGCACCGGGGTACATCGTGGTCAGATTTTCCAGCACATCTTCTGCGCCGCCAATCTGATTGAGCCAATCGTGGATCAGTGCGATTTTCATAGTTGCCAGCCGCCTGTTTTATTCAAGCCCCAGCCTCTCCATACGTTCAGCAAGGTCTGCCTCAAGTTCAATATCATCCATCGCGGTATCCAGTTGGTCATCTAGGCTATCTGTTTGCAGTTCCCATGCGGCATCCGCATGGTCGAGCCGGGAACGAATGCTCTCTGCGGCCGTGGCCAGCTCCGAATCACCGTCGCCAATTAATGTGTCGAGCGACTTCATCGCTTGGGTCGATGTCTCTTTCGCTTTGGCGAGGTCGAGCAAAAAGGCTAACTCTTCACGCTCTGTTTTAGCAATGTCGAGCCGTCCTTCCAGCTTGACCAAAATATTTTTTAACGATTCGGCGGCCGTCAGTTGCCGTTTCAGTGTCCGATCATACGTTTTTATCAATTTCATCGCCGCTACAAACTTGCGTTGCGTCACCGTTGCGCGGGTTTTGTCCCCTTGTTGCAGATAGCGGTCTACCAATATATCAAGTTTGGCTGCTTGCTCTGCCAATTCGCCCCGCCGTCGGCCGGACACCTTCACCTGGGTAAAGATCGGCCGGATCGTCTCCCGAAATTCTTCGATTTCTTGTTCTGCTTGGCGAATATATTGATCGTAAACTGCGAGGCTATTTGTCTCGATAGCCTTGTCTGCAAGGTCATGCAGGTTGGCGAGGATCAATGTCCGTATTTTTCGGAAAAGCGAAGCCATATTGCTAATTATACTCTTGCCCGTGATGCGTGACGAATGATTACAGGTTTCGGCCGTTGCACTGCCCCTATCCCCTCGCAACTGAAAAGAGCAGCATTGTCTGAAAACTGTTGGACATCATCACAAAAACACCTCGTTTTATATGAAAATGTTCACCATAAATCGTACAGAACACTATCAGCTTGTCTCTGCTATAGACAGATTCGCATCGACAAAGCTCTTTTGCTTTTGCGCCATTTCCCTCGCCCCTCACTACCATCCCTTCTACCAAAACAATTTACGCAAGACCTGCCTCGTAGGGTCATGGCTCGCCATGACCCTACGAGGAAAACATACGAAAGCGAACCCCAATCAATCGAAAAATGATCGTTTTCTCACATCGCTTTGTTAATTTTTGGGTAACTATATAGGTGTGAGTTGAGGCATGAGAAGGGTGTCATCAAATAAC
>CALECP010000132.1 GCA_937949915.1 uncultured Anaerolineae bacterium | reverse complement strand
GGCAATCTGTCCTTTTGGATCAATTCTTGTATATTATGGGACCGAGCATTTTGACTTAACCAATATGTAGGTCTTCTTCGAGTGCTTTGACGTATTCTTCGTACTCGTCTTCTGTCCAATAGCGGTCGGGTGCGGTCAACTTGTCTGTATAAAGCACGCCGTTGAGATGGTCGATCTCGTGTTGGAAAATACGTGCATCCCATCCTTTGAGGCGGTATCGTTTGCGACGGCCGTGTCTGTCCAATGCCCAAATACGCGCCGCATACGGCCGGTACACTTCGCCCAAATAGCCCAAAATAGACAAACAGCCTTCGACCCCGGCCACCTCTTTGCGCGATACCCAATTGATTTCAGGATTGGCGATCACGTATAGGTCGCGTGTGCCTTCTATCTCTTCGCCGTCGTCATCATAGTCGGGCAATGTCTCGATGACGGCTAACTGGATGGGCAACCCGATCTGGGGGGCGGCCAGTCCCACCCCTTTGGAGTCGCGCATCGTCTCGATCATGTTGTCGATCAGTTCCTGTGTTTCTGGTTGTTGCAGGTACGCTTTGGTAACGGGTTCGGCCGGTTGGCGAACAATGTCGTTTTCTTCGTGTGGCGGGATGGTTAAAAGCATTATTTGTCAATCTCGATTATTACGCTTGGTTATCTGGTTCGGACGGCCGTTCGTCTTCAAAAAACGGTGTCATTCGGGGAATTTTACGCTGTTCGCTCAATTGATGGTACTCATCAAGCATCAACAGCATTTCTTGGCGACGGGTGACGGCATCGGTCATACGCTGGCGGCGCAAAATTTGGGTGCGGCGGGCAAATATGTCTGACTGCACCCGATTGGGGTTGGCGACATCTTCAAAGACGATCTGGGCGTTTGCCCCGGCCGTGTCAATCGTGACATCGCCAAAGCCGAAAATAGTAGCCACAAAGTTCGGCCGACTGACCTGCACATTTTGTACGTTTTGCAGATCGGCCGTTTTGCGATCTTCATCCAGCCGGAAGGGCAGACGGTCGATGTCTACCACCATCGTACTCGTTAGCTGAAAGAGATCGTTCTTCCAATCTTCAAATTCATAATATATCCATCCGAACAAACCGAGCAACAACAGTAACCCGACAATGACGACTGGCAACCAGAAGCTAGGAAATGTGGTGAGGCTAAAAGCCATTAATGCCAGCACGGTAACAACAGCCAGCCATTGCCTGGCCGTCGATTTGAGCAGAATCATCCAATGTCGCCGATAGGTGATCGTTTCAAAATCTGCTTTGCGCCCCGGATCGACGCGGGTATCGGGCAAATCAGATTGCCGTGCCGCAATTTGTTCGCCTTCATCAAAGGGGGTGAGATCATCAATCACGTTGAAATGCCCCTCGATAGCTTGCCGCACGGCCGTGCGTTCGCGGCTGCGGTCAAGCCGTTCTGTCCGCTGCCGTGCCTCGTTAAGCGTCGCTTCTGCCTCATCTGGGTTCTGGATCAAGTCGAAATTTAATCCGTCACCTGCGGAGGCGGTGGTGACACGCACGGTACCAACACCGAGCAAACTGGGGATGATGCCTGCACGCAAGACAGATATGCTCTGCACTTGGTCATGCGGAATTTTGATGATCGCGCTCTCAAACGTCGCCAACTGAAACTCGCGGTGGACGAGATGATAATTGGTGATGATCAAGTAGTCGTTGCGCCAATCTAAGTAACGCCACAACGTTAAAACCGCGCCTGGAATGAGGGCGACACCGATGGCGATGGCGATATACAGCAGGGACAACTTCAGAAGATAGCCGACGAGCAGCCACATCACCAGCGGCCCAAAGAGCAGGGCTAAAATGGGGCCAAAGAGACCGGTGACCAGCAGTAGCCATGTCCGGTGCGATTCGTAAAGGACGTTTTCGCCCGGTAATAGTTCGAGCTTGCGATACACGTCTGGCGCGGCCGGACTGGAGCGTGTGTGGTCTAATTCGTCCCAGACGAACTCAGGCATATCGAGCACCGCTTCCGGGAAATCTTCGACAAACAGCTCGAAATCCTCCTCACGGATCATGTAGAGGCGGCCGTCCCCTTCGGCGCGGATAGTCGCCGGATGCACATCTTCGCCAAACAGCCATTGTTCGTCGAAGTATTCGCCCGGATTATATTCGTCTACTTTTACTTCAATCCCGTCCTGCATCTGATACGCGCTGATGCGCCCTTCGACAACGATGTACAAACTATTGGCGACATCGCGCTGATACGCCAGCACGGCGCGATCTTTGACGTTGTACGCTTCGCTGATCAGGGCGATGCGTTCCAATTGCACGTCATTGAGCGCAGAAAAGATGCGAAGGGTTTTGAGGAAGTCGATTTTTTCGCGCAGCATACGTTTTATTGTAGCAGGGGCGATAGGCTGATGGCTAGAGGGTGGCTGCCTGAAAGGCTGACTAGCTGAAATGCGATAGGTCTGTTACATTTTGGTGATGGCGAAATTGGGTCGGCGTAATGTGATTTTGACAGGCTTTATGGGGACGGGCAAAAGTACGGTCGGCCGTCAATTGGCGTTGCGGCTCGGCCGCATGTTGGTTGATACTGATTTGCTCGTCGAAACGTGGGCAGAAAAGACGGTCGCCGAGATATTTGACCAAGAGGGCGAGACTGTTTTTCGGGCGTGGGAATTGCAAGCGGCCGAACATATTGCCAATCGCCGTTGTTTGGTGGTGTCTACCGGTGGCGGGTTTGTGATGAATCCGCGTTGTGTGACGCAATTGAAGCGGCATGGTGTGATCGTCTGTCTGACCGCGACCCCACCGATGATTTTGGAGCGTGTGTGGGATACAGACCGGCCGTTGCTGCGCGGCCCTGATCCCGAAGCCCGGATCGCCGACATGTTGGCAGAACGGGCGCACGTCTACAATCAATTTCCCCAATTTGACACGACGCACAAAACGCCTTTTCAATTGTCCGACGAAATTTATAACTACCTTTATTGACCACAAAAAATATGACAACATTGACTGTGACACACCCGACAGGCGCGTATCCTATTGTGATCGGCCGTCACTTGCTCGCTGATTTTCGCCAACACGTCGGGACAACTGCCCCGTACATCGTCATCACCGATACCAATGTGCAGCCGTTGTACGCGCACCATTTTGATGACGCACTAGATGTGATCGTGCTTCCGGCCGGAGAGAAACATAAGACGCTCGAAACGGTCAATGGCGTGTATGGGCGGCTGCTCCGGGCTGGATTGGATCGCAGTGGCTTTTTGGTGGCGCTGGGCGGCGGTGTGATCGGCGATATGACCGGGTTTATCGCGTCGTCATATATGCGCGGGGTCGGTTTTGTGCAATGCCCGACGACGTTGCTGGCGATGGTCGATGCCAGCGTGGGCGGCAAAACGGGGGTCGATTTGCCGGAGGGGAAAAATCTCGTGGGCGCGTTCAAGCAGCCTTTTGCGGTGATCGCCGATTTAGAAACGCTGCATACGCTAGAGCCAGATGAATTTGCGTGTGGGATGGCGGAGACGATCAAGCATGGCGTGATCAATGACCCGGAATTGTTCACCTTTTTGGAGCGGGATAGTCGGCCGATGACGGCTGCGCGGCCGGAATTGCACCAAATGGTCGAGTCTGCGATTGAAGTGAAGCGGGAGGTGGTGCAAGAAGACCCGTATGAACACGGCCGCCGAGCGCAATTAAATTTGGGGCATACGTTTGGTCATGCTATCGAAAATGTGAGCGGCTTTGTGGTCAAGCATGGGGAAGCGGTGGCGATGGGCATGATGGTGGCGGCCGAGGTGGCGGCTGCGCTTGGTCATTGTGCCGCCGATTTACCGTCGCGCATCAAAGCGACTTTGCTGGCACACAATCTGCCTGTGACGATTCCGGCCGATTTAGATGTAGACGCGATCATCACGATGATGGGCAGCGACAAAAAGAAGAAGGGCGGCGTGATACGCTATATTTTGCCCCGTGCGCTGGGCGACTGCTTTTTGACGGCCGCTGTGCCACACGACTTGATCGCCCAGACAATCACCGCTTTGCAGGAGTAAAAATGACGACATTAGACACAACCTTTATCCGCGCCCAATTCCCTGCTTTTTCTGAACCGTCGCTTGCTGGCTGGGCTTTTTTTGAGAACGCGGGCGGCTCTTATACGTGTGGTCAGGTGATCGGCCGCTTGACCGACTACTACACCAAAACGAAGGTGCAACCGTATTATCCGTATCCGGCCGCCCAAGCGGCCGGGGCAGCGATGGACGAAGCATATACCCGATTGGCTGGCTACCTCAATGTGGGTGAAGATGAATTGCATTTGGGGCCATCGACATCGCAAAACACGTATGTGCTGGCCCATGCGCTGCGTGGTATGTGGGCAGATGGCGACGAAATTATCGTCTCGAACCAAGATCATGAAGCGAATGCGGGGGTGTGGCGACGGCTTGCTGAGACGGGGATTGTTGTGAAGGAGTGGCAAATCGACGCGGACAGCGGCCGCCTAGACCCGGCCGCGCTCGACCATTTGATCACGGCCAAAACGCGCATGATCGCCTTTCCCCATGCCTCGAATGTGGTGGGCGAGATCAATCCGGTGGCGGCCGTGGCTGCCAAAGCACACGCGGCCGGGGCGATTGCGGTGGTCGATGGTGTGTCGTATGCGCCGCATGGTTTTCCCGATGTGGCGGCACTGGGGGCAGACATCTATCTTTTTTCGCTGTACAAAACGTGGGGGCCTCACCTCGGTTTGATGACGGTCAAGCGCGAATTGCTCGATCAAATGAGCAACCAAGCGCACCATTTTAATGCAGGCTATGCGCGCAAGAAGGTGCTACCGGCCGGGCCAGACCATGCTCAGATCGCGGCCGCGGCTGGCATTGCTGACTATCTTGATGCGGTGTACGCGCATCATTTTGATACTTCTGATGAAGTCGTCGAGATAGCCGAGCGCGGCCGACGGGTGCATGATCTTTTCCAAGCGCACGAAAAAGCGTTGCTCACCACACTGCTCAATTGGCTGCGGCCGCGCACTGATATTCGCTTGATAGGCACGGGCGATCCCGAACTCCGCGCCCCGACAGTCGCCTTTTTACCGCTCGAAAAAACAGTCGCCCACGTTTGTAAAACAGCGACCGAGCATAAGCTGATGGTGGGGTCTGGTAACTTTTATGCGGTGCGGCCGTTAATGGCTATGAACGTGCCGCTCAACCCTGGTGTGGTGCGTTTGTCGTTTTTGCACTACACAACGGCCGCTGAGATTGTGCAATTGATCGATGGTTTGACCGATGCACTCAGTTAATTTGTTGTAATATGGCACATATTAGAGCGAGTACATTTGTTCTATCTTGACGAAGGTTATGATTTGGTTAAGAATAAAGGAGTTAGTCACTTGTTTACCACTACTTTATCACTATTTAGACGGGAAAAAATAACATGATTGTTACTTTAACCAATCACGGGCAACTTTCGATACCGGAATTAATTCAACGTCGCCTCGGCTTATGCGAAGGCGCAGAACTAGATATTAAGATAGTCAACAACCGCATTGTGCTAGAGCCAAAGCGAAAAAGAAAATTTGACACCATCGGTATCGCCAGACCTACTTTCCCTACTATCGGCTTTGACAGCGCACACGAACGGCCGAACGACTCCATCTAACCCACAAGTGAATCATGAGCAGGTAAAACGGCAATTCGGCCGGTCTGCTGATCGGTATGCCACCAGCCCGATCCATGCGAAAGGGCAGGATTTGGCGCGACTGGTTGCGCTTGTTTCCCCCCAGCCTGCTTGGCACATGCTCGACATTGCAACGGGGGGCGGACACGTTGCGTTTGCGTTCGCGCCGCATGTCGCTGATGTGATAGCGACTGACTTGACGGCCGACATGCTGCGGGTGACGGCCGAGGGGGCAGCCTCACGCGGGCTGGACAACATCACGACACAATCGGCCGCTGCGGCCGACCTTCCTTTTCCCGACCACTCATTTGATCTTGTGACGTGCCGCATTGCGCCCCATCACTTCCCAGACACATACCAATTTTTGCGCGAGAGTGAGCGCGTCCTCAAACGGGGCGGCGTTTTTGCG
The DNA here is from genome assembly GCA_937949915.1 of uncultured Anaerolineae bacterium. Classification (GTDB taxonomy): domain Bacteria; phylum Chloroflexota; class Anaerolineae; order Promineifilales; family Promineifilaceae; genus CALECP01. The sequence continues at coordinate 20,762 of CALECP010000132.1, read as the reverse complement.
ATGGTCGATAACAGTGTGCCAGACGGGGATGCAGGTGACTATATCAATGCGTTTGAGAAGTTACGCGATCCTAGCCATCACCGTTGTCTTTCGATTGAGGCGTGGGAGCAAGACATCTATGCGGCCGGATTGACATTGACGCACAAAGAGTCGTTTTGGTCAGCGATGAATTTTCACAAATGGGCGGCGCGGATGAATGTGTCGGCCGTCAACGTTACCAGACTGCAAGCGATGTTGATCCAAGCCCCCCGTGAGAGTGCGGCCGTGTTGACACCCCAGATAGAGGGGAGTACGATTACCTTTCACTTACAGAAAACGATTTTTATCGCTACTGCTTCACATTAAAGCGAATTGCGATTGCATGAGACATATGAAAGGAAAATATCACTTCTGGATCACGGGTTGTCAAATGAATTATGCCGATGCACGGCAAGTTTCGACGCAACTAGAAAAACAAGGATACCGCGCTACCCATCAACTAGATGAGGCGGACGTGGTAGTGCTGCAAACCTGCACTGTGCGCCAGCAGTCTGAGGACAAGGCGTATAACAAGCTCCGTGCGCTGTGGGCGAACAAGAAGCGTGACCCCAATATGACGATTGCGGTGATGGGCTGTGTCGTAGGGGTGCGGGGCAATGAGGTGCTGGAGAAAGAGTTCCCGTATGTCGATGTGTTTATGGAGCCAGCGACAGATGGTGCGCCCTTGATCGCACATCTCAAGCGGGATGAAGCGGCCGCCATTGAGTCGGCCGCGACGCAAGAACTACACAACCTGATCGACGAAGCGGTGATTTTGCCGCCCGATCAACGGGGCAATCTCGTCGCTGCGCCGGTGTCGATTGTGTACGGTTGCTCCCATGCGTGTACGTTCTGCATCATCCCGCAAAAGCGCGGCATCGAACGCAGTCGGCCGCTGGGCAGCATCGTTAGCGAAGTACGCTCACTTGTCGCTCAGGGCGTACAAGAGGTGATGCTGCTTGGTCAAATCGTAGACCGCTACGGCTATGATGTGCCAGACGGGCCCGATCTCGCTGATTTGCTCTATGCTGTTAATGGCGTTGATGGGTTGCAGCGCGTTCGCTTTTTGACCGGACACCCCAACTATATGAGCGACCGTATTTTGGAAGCGGTGCGCGATTTGCCCAAAGTGATGCCCCAGATCGAAGTGCCTGTGCAAGCGGGTGACGATACGGTGCTGGCAAACATGAAGCGCGGCTATACCCAGCAGCAGTTCCGTGAGTTGGTGCAGCGTATTCGTACTATCGTGCCAGATGCGTCATTGCACGGGGATATTATCGTCGGCTTTCCGGGCGAGACAGACGCGCAATTTGAAGAAACATATAACCTACTGCGCGATACGCGCCACAACAAAGTGCATTTGGCACGATACAGTCCGCGTCCCGGCACGGTGAGCGCACGACGGATGCCGGATGATGTGCCAGATGCGGTGAAGCGCGAACGCTTCCAACGTATCGAAGCGTTACAGGATGAAATTCAGAGCGAGGATAATCGGGCTTATTTGGGGCAAACTGTGGAGGTGTTGGTAGAGGAACTGTACAAAGGCAGATGGCGCGGCCGCAACCCGCAAGGTCGCTTGGTGTTCTTTGATGATCCGCGACTGCTCAAAGGTCAATTGGTCGATGTTCGCATTACGCACACCGGTTCGTATAGCTTGTCGGGCGAATCAGTAGATCGGCCGCAAGAAGAATCGACCGCCATCCAATCGTCAACCATACCTTTGTCCGTGCTGTAATACCGCTACCAGTACCGAATGACTATACGGGATAGCGCGATTGTCCGGTAAGCTAGCAAGCAGTAACGGTAGATATGTAACGGTAGCGGGGCGTAGGCGATCTGGGACGACTGCGCTCCATTATAGAAAAATAGAGATCGGCTTGTTTGTGTACCCATTGTCAATGATTAAAGGCATCACATTTATGTAAATCATCAAGATTTACATTTTTCCATGTCTATATTCTAACCGAATCCGAACTTTATTCTTGTGCCTGATATGCTACATTGTAAGCAAAGGGTACGAACTATTACAATATCGTCAAGTCAATAGGAAGGTACTGGAGAAAGGGAGCGGTTTCCCTTGATCTCACGTAGATCAAGGGAGACCGTTTCCAGGTATAGAACAGGTCGAAGGACGCTTGCCAAAAAGAATGGCATAACAGGGCTGATCCAAGTGGGTCAGTCCTGTTTGCTTTGGTATGATTATGGGAGCGATGAAGCAAATACAACAGTTTTCTTTTCTCTTGTTTGGTGTGATGGTGGTGTTGATAGGATGTCGGGAAACAGTAACCCCTGCGGCCGTAAACCCCACTGCAACAACGATTGTGACCGAGACAGCGGCCGTGCCTATAACGCTACCCGCGACAGAAATGCGGCCGCCTATTGTCGCTGTGACTGAACTACCAACCATTACCCCATCCCCCACCATTAAACCGACCGCTACGCCCGACTGGCAAGACGACGACTTGTTTAGCATTAGCGAACGACGGATTGCCAATAGCGACGGCGATATGGAAGCGATCATCACATTTTCCCAACCGACTAGCGAGGATGCTGGCGGCAATAATTACAATCGGGTGGATGTGGTCGATATGCAGACGGGTGCATCGCAACTGGTGGGCGAACGGTGGGAACGAGCTGCCCTGGGTGGCACACAATTTTCTGTCCGGGCATGGTCGGCCGACAAGCAGACGCTTTATTTTGAGCAAACAGGCGTAGGTGATGGCTGTGGTGTGGCGAGTGGCGGGGGACAACTACAGCAATTTGAGATGGCGACTGGTGATGTATCGGCCGCGCCCTATGTCGGGCTGCCCAATGCGGCCGAAACATATTTTGCCACGCTGGATAATGACAAATTATTGCTGACCGAAACGGCGACCGGCGATGAACAACGCATTCCGTTTGATGTGCCATCTGGTGATTGGCTGGCTGGCAAGCTGGCATGGCTAGACGAAGACACCGTGACATTTACCGTCTACGAAGATGATCCTTGCCCGTTCCCCGTTTTTGCCGATGTAGAAGTGGATGCGCCGAGCGGCCGTCTGAGCATCGTACCGACAGCAACACCGATACCCTCTCCTACGCCGACCGCAACGCCTTCCCCCACGCCCGAACCGCTCGGTTATGTGTCGTCGCCGTGCGCTTTTGATACGGCCGAGATTGTGCGCGATGTGTCGTGCGGGGTGCTGACTGTGCCAGAGAATCGCAGCGATCCCGATAACCAAAATCGGGTGAAGCTGCCAGTAGCGATTTTTGCCAGCCCCAGCAACGATCCCCAGCCCGACCCGATTATTTTTCTCGATGGAGGCCCCGGCGCGAATACGCTGGCGATTGCCGAATATGCGTTTGAGTTGCAATTTGGGCTTTTGCTGCAAGATCGCGATCTGATTTTGTTTGACCAGCGCGGGATGGGATTTGCCGAGCCGTCGTTGGCGTGTCCTGAATTTGATGCGATGATGGCGGCCGATGCGGAGAAGGTGCTGACGGTGCGGCAAGCACGCCGGACGGTGCTGGCAGTGATGGAAGCGTGCCATGCGCGATTGACGGCCGAGAATATCGATCTATCTGCCTACAATAGTGTGGCAAGCGCGGCCGATGTGGCTGATTTGCGTCTTGCGCTGGGGTATGACGAGTGGAATTTGCTCGGTGTGTCGTATGGCACGCGGCTGGCGCAAACGATTATGCGCGACCATCCAGAAGGGGTGCGAAGTGTGGTGCTGGACTCTGTGCAGCCGATAGCGGCCGACATGCTGGTAACGGCCGAGACGAACACAAAACGCGCTTTCGATCTGCTTTATCAACGCTGTGCAGCCGTCTACAGTTGTAGCAGTCGCTTCACGGCTGGCATTACGGCCGATCTGGCCGCACTGGCGGCGCAATTAGATGATGAGCCGCTGCCTGTCTCTGTCTTTTTCAACGAGCAATTTCTGGAGATACCGCTCACGGGCGACCGCTTGATCGGCTTGATCTACGAAGGGCTGTATTCGGCCGAACTGATCCCGTATTTGCCCCGCTTGATCACAGAAGTAGAAGATGGCGACACCGCGCTCGTCAGCGTTCTGCTGGCTTCTGAGCTGATCTCCAATCAATTTGCCAGTATCGGCGCACACTTTTCCATCCAGTGTCGGGAAGAGCATTCATTTGTCGATGAAGATGAGATCGAGCAGCTAGAAGACGCTGTGTTTAGTGGCTTGTTCGATACCAGTCTCACGTTGGGGCCACTGGCATTGGATGTGTGTGATATTTGGGATGTTGATCCTGCACCCGCTACCGAAAATAATGCGATCACCAGCACCATTCCCACTTTGATTTTGGCGGGGTCATTCGACCCGATTACGCCACCCGCGTGGGGGCAGCAAGTGGCGGCCGGATTATCTAACAGTCAATTTTTCCAATTGGGCGATGCGGGGCATGGGGTGAGCGCAACGGTGTGCGGCCGTGCGTTGTTATTTGCCTTTTATGATACGCCGACCCGTGCGCTGACCGGCCGTTGTGCTGGGGGGCGTGTGCCGCAGTTCCAGTTTGCCCAGGTGCTTGCGCCGGTTGAAATGGTATCGGCCGACCTGTTTGCGTTTGATCTGAAAACGAAGCTGCCGTTTGGCTGGACAGAAATGTTGCCCGGTGTGTATGCGCGGCAAAACTCAGTCGCTGACCCCACCGTTTTGATGCAGCAAGCGACGGCCGGAGACGACACAGACGCATTCTTGAACCAATTGATCGGCGGCTTGGAGATCGACTTGGGTGAACCGACAGACACGTATAGCACCACCCAAGCGATGTGGACACAATACCAAACACCGCTTGGCAATACGCTGGTCGATGTGGCGGTAACGACAGACGGCGATAACACGATTGGCGTGGTGCTGATCAGCGATACGGCCGAGCGAGAAATTTTGTATCGGCAAGTGATGCTGCCTGTTTTGGAGACGGTGCGCTTGATCGATAGAGATTAAGCGCACCGTGAATGCTTTTCGGAACAGTTGATGAGAAAACAGGTCGTGTTGTCTGGTGTCGTTTTCGCACCATGTTATAATGCGACGCGATGATAGATTGGATGCGATTATTGCTCCATGTGTGCTGGATTTTGGGTGCATCGTTGATGTTAGCCGAATACAGCCATAAGAGTTGGGAAAAGAAGGCGAATATACCAGATGATCTTTACTCACGGCGCGGCCGTGCTGTTACCGAAGTAGTCGCTATCTTGATGCTGGGCTTTGGTCTGGCGATGACGGCCGATCTGTGGTGGCGGCGCTTGCTGTGGGTCGTCGTAGCCCTCCTTTTGCTGCTGCAACTGTATTTGAACAAACAATCATCATCATCCGACCAATCTACACAAGTGGGAAGTGAGAATGAAGCACATGACTGAAGAAATGCAACCTATCAAACCTAAAGCGGAACAACAATCACCAGAAAGATTATTCATCGTCATCGGCATCCTGTGGTTGATCCTTGGCGGTTTTATCCTGTATCAATTACCTGATTCACGTTCAAACTTTATCACCATCGAGTGGGAGACGGAGACGGAGACAGACACGGCCGGATTTAACGTCTACCGTGCGAAAGCGGATGAAAACCCGCCATCGGCCGATGAAAAATGCCTCAATGTCGATGCAGACGAATACGAACAAGTCAACCTCCAATTGATCAACTCGGAAGGCGGCGCACAATCGGGCGCACGGTACGAGTACAAAGATTTCAGCGTCGAGCGTGGCACTGATTACTGCTATCAATTGGAAGACATCGAACTGAGTGGAACACGCACGCGCCACGACCCGATTGATGGGCCGCGTTTGCGTCAAATCGACCGTATTCTATATATGATTTTAGCACCGGTCAGCCTGATGGTGGGTGTTTGGCTCATCGTTTCGGGATTAAGAAAAGGGAATAATTGAGCATGACATCTGTACCACAAATCACACAGAAATTGGTTTGGCGCGAGACACCAGACGGCGTTGTCATCGTCGATCCGACCGGGGGGAATGTGCGCGTTCTCAATGAGGTTGCGTCAGATATTTGGAAGCTGTTGAACGACAACAAAACGACGGCCGACATCGAAGCGTTTCTGGTTGCTGAGTATGAGGTTGAGTCGGCACAAGCTGCGGCCGATGTCCAACATTTCTTGAATGATCTCGCCCAACAAGGGCTGGTCACGCTGGCATAATTTCCTGACAGCCATCCATACAATGAAACAATTCTGGTTGATCCGACATGGTCAATCGACATCGAATATCGGTGAGCGCATCGCATATCGTGGTGCGCCGCCGTTAACCGCGCTCGGCCGCGCACAAGCCGAGCATGTCGCTGCCATCCTCCCCGCTACGCCTGATTTAATTGTCACATCTACTTTTGTTCGGGCGCAACAGACGGCCGTTCCCTTGTGCGGCCGTTTTCCACACGTCCCTGTCCAAGAATGGCCGGTGCAAGAAGTGACCAGCCTGCCCATAGACGAATATCCCGGTACCAATGGCGAAGAACGCTGGCCGCGTATCAAATCGTTTTGGGAGCAGGGCGATCCCCACTTTTCGCACGGCGGTGGGGCAGAATCGTTTGCCGACACCAACACACGCGCCGCCCATCTGCTGACGCAATTAGAAAACTGCCCGGCCGCGCAGACAGTCGTGTTTACGCATGGGTTGTTTATGCGCTTTGTGCTGTGGGTGTGGCTACACGGCAGCGTCGAAAAAGCGAACGATAAAATGGTCGAATTTCAACCTTTTCGGCGCAGCACGTATATTCCCAACACGGCGATCATTCGCGGCATTGTCACGGCCGATCAACTGTACTTGAGCAACATCCAAATCGATCATATAACAGCCACCATGCCGTAGGGACACGGCTTGCCGTGTCCCCAAACATTAATCGCGGCGCAATTTGCGATAGGTGATCCGGCTCGGCCGATCTGCCACCGCGCCTAGGCGTTCCCGTTTGTTCGCTTCATATTCTGAGTATGTGCCGGGATACCAAAACACCTGACTGTCCCCTTCAAATGCCAAAATATGGGTGGCAACCCGGTCGAGAAACCAGCGATCATGACTGATGATGACGGCCGATCCACCATAATTGATCAGTGCTTCCTCTAACGCTCTGAGCGTTTCTACATCGAGGTCATTTGTCGGCTCATCGAGCAGCAGCAGATTGGCACCTGACTTGAACATTTTTGCCATGTGGACGCGATTGCGCTCACCGCCAGACAGCGTGCCGACCAGCTTTTGTTGATCGCTGCCGCCAAAGTTAAATTTACTGACGTAAGCACGGCCGTTGATCTTGCGGCCGCCCAATTCGATTTGATCGGCCCCATCGCAAATCTCTTCATACACCGATCTGCTGCCATCGAGCGTGTCCCGGCTTTGGTCAACGTAGGCAACATCCACTGTTTTTCCCACCTCAAATGTGCCAGCGTCAGGCGTGTCTTGCCCGACGATCATGCGGAACATCGTCGTTTTACCCGCACCATTCGGCCCGATCACCCCGACAATCGCCCCGGCCGGAAACGAAAATGTCATATCTTCGTATAGCAGGCGTTCGCCAAATCCTTTGGCGACATTTTTCGCTTCGATCACGATGTCGCCCAACCGTTTCCCTGGTGGAATATAAATCTGCAAATCACGCGCCAATTTGTCACCGTCGGCACTGAGGAGACGGCCGTAAGCCTCGATCCGCGCCTTGCTTTTGCTCTGGCGACCTTTGGGCGACATATTGACCCATTCCAGCTCTTTCTTGAGCGTTTTCTGCCGTTCCGATTCTGACTTTTCTTCACGGGCTAGTCGTTGCTGCCGTTGCTCTAGCCAACTGGTGTAGTTGCCCTTCCATGGAATGCCCCGGCCGCGATCTAGCTCCAAAATCCATGTCGCCACATTGTCCAAAAAGTAGCGATCATGCGTGATGGCGATAATCGTACCCTTGTACGCTTGCAAATGTTTTTCGAGCCATGCCACCGTTTCCGCATCCAGGTGATTGGTCGGCTCATCGAGCAGTAAAATGTCGGGCGCACTGAGCAGCAGCCGACAGAGGGCGACACGCCGCCGCTCACCACCGGAGATCACGCCGATTTTTGTGTCGGGCGGGGGGCAGCGCAACGCTTCCATTGCCAACTCAAGCTGGCTGTCCAAATCCCAGGCGTTCATCGCGTCCAGCTTGTCTTGCAGTGCGGCCTGCCGATCCATCAATGCCATCATTGCGTCGTCGTCCATCACTTCGCCAAATTGCATGTTGACGGCATCGAACTCGGCAAGGGCATCGACGACTGGCTGTGCGCCTTCTTTGACGATCTCGATCACCGTTTTGTCGGGGTCTACTTCTGGCTCTTGCGCCAGATAGCCGATGGTGTATCCGGCCGATTTGGTGATCTCGCCGTTGTATTCGGTGTCTAGCCCCGCCATGATCCGCAGCAAGGTCGATTTACCCGATCCGTTTGGCCCGATCACGCCGATTTTTGCGCCATAGAAATAGGAGAGCGAAATATCTTTGATGACGGTACGGCTGGGTGGAATCACTTTGCTCACACCCATCATGGAGTAGATCACTTTTTTTGTATCAACTGTTGACATGGTTAACCTATATTTTTATTGATGTGACGATTCACGTCGTATCGACGTAACATTTTGTGTCTCGATTATAACGTTGCCTTTCCGGCTTGACATGCGCGGCTATTAGATAGGAAATGTGACGGCAAAATGGGAGACGGCCGGATCGCTGACGGCCGTGATTTTGCCTTTGATTTGAGCGGTCAGCAGCCGGAGCAGTTGGATGCCCGTTGTTTCTTGCGCCAGCAATTTCTCCGCATCAAATGGCTGACCGTTGTTGGCAACAGTCAAGGTGGCTGTATCGTCTTGTGAGACGAGTGTACAAGTGATGACACCCCCGTTTTCTAGCTGTGCCAAATACGCGGCCGGAAACGCATGTTTGACCGCATTTGTCACCAATTCATTGAGGATGAGGCTGGTCGGTATCGCTGTGTCCATTTGCAGTTCGACAGGCGCGAGTGCAAGGTCGAAACGGATATTCTTGCCCGGTTCGACATATGTTTGACTAATTGTAGTGATTAGTTTTTGTGCGTAGATGGCAAAATTGAGATTGGCAAAATCGCGCTCCTGATACAGTTGTTGGTGAATGTCGGACATTGAGCGCACCCGACTGCCCAGATCACGCAACTCTGCCTGTACGCTGGTGGGGTCTGACATTTTGCGGCCGGTCATACGAAGCAGGCTGTCTACGATTTGAAAATTGTTTTTGACACGGTGATGAACTTCGTGCAGCAACACCTCTTTTTCACGTAATGCTGCTTCGATCTCTTTTTGATTTTGCTGGTTTATCGCTTCGCTTCTTCGCAATTGCTCGTTCAGGTGGGTCAACTCGGCCGTGCGTACCTCCAACGCCTTCTGTCGCTCTTGTACGCTGAGAAAGGCCTCCTCAATCGCTTTGGCGGCATAGTAGATGAAGGCTGTTGTGATCAGCAAGCGCACCATTAAGAACATATACGCTTGTTCGCGGCTGATGAACGCTCTTTCTGTGATCAATCCTGTTGTCTGCCCCCATAAAATAAGAGTAAACATAATACTGACGGCGATACTTGTGAGGATCACTTCTTTTCTGCCGATGATCAAGCCGACGAGCATGATCAAGTTCATGAAAACGTAAGCAATTGGCAATAACAACCCCCCATTGACGAGGAGTGATCGCAGGATAGAAATGCTGAGTGTGATGCTCATGATCAACGCGCCCAGCTTGGGACGGCCGTTTTTGGCAAAGTATGCGGCAGGCAACAATGCAGCCAAACTGAGGAGTAGGCTAACGATAGCGACTGTGATTGAGATTGTTTGTAGCCAGAAGTTGACAGCAACAGTTAAGAGTGTGGTAAAAAGCCAGAATGGGATAACAGAAAAAAGGGCGTTTCCTGTCCAAACAGAGAGTAAGGGGTACGGGTCTTTTTCTGTTTGTGAATCGATCATGCTATGTTTTGCTGTTGCTCGGCCGCCAGAAATGCAGAAGCTCGGCCGTCTCATTATCTAGTTCAAATTGCGACCATGTTTCGATGTCGATAGCAAAATGGGCGATGGCGGCCGTTATAAATCGCTCATGCACACCGCTCAATTGGGTCAATATCATTTCCATGCCGGGATTGTGCGCCACGATCAGCACCGTGTCGCCCTCACCCATGTTGACCAGCAGTTGTGCCATGTCGCTAGGGGATGAATGATACAGATCGTCCATGACAAACATATCATTATCAAATTCGCAAGCGTCCGCGACATGGGTGGCTGTCTCTAATGCACGCACGGCCGATGAGGTGAGAATGCAGTCAGGAATCAAATCATGGTCACGCAGCAGTTTGCCCATTTGGGGGGCTGCCTCGTTGCCCCGCTTGTTCAACGGCCGTGCATGATCGCTCAGATAAGCGTTATCCCAACTCGATTTTGCATGGCGCATCAGTAACAATGTTTTCATAACAGACTTTGTAGCACACTTGTCGGTTGTGTCCAAATAATTTGTTCGCTCATAGTCTGATCAAATGCCAGATCGTCGATTATGTTATACTGGTTTTATGAGCGTAAAAGAGCTACTGGAAACAGTTAAACCATTGTATGATGAAAGCGGACGGCGTTACGGTGTGTTTCTCTCGAACGCCGAGTGGGAAACACTCATCACTTTTATAGATATTGGTGATTTCGACGCATCTGCACAGAAGATGAGCGAAGAACAAGCGGCCGATCTTCGCGCTCGTCTCAAAACATTCGCCGAGGAATGGGACAGTCCTGAAATGGACATTTATGATGACTATGATGCAGCAAGAAGTCAATTATAAGCGCGGTGATGTCGTCCTCGTTTTGTTCCCAAATTCTGATCTAAAAACGACAAAGCTGCGACTCGCCCTCGTTATTCAAGCTAACAATCTAAAAACAGATTTACCCCAACTGATTGTTGCCATGCTCACCAGTCGAATGTTTCGGGCGAATCATCCATCGCGTGTGGCTATTCAGCTTGACTCTGATGAAGGGATGCAGTCTGGATTACTCTCCGATTCTGTTGTTATGACAGATAATTTAGCAACGATACTGAATGCTGAGATACGCCGTTTGACTTTCATTCACCCCGCCACTCTTTGTTATAATTATCGCCATGCGAATACGTTTATTTGGTTCTCTCTTATTACTGATATTGTGTGCCGGGTTGGTTTCGGCCGCGCCGCTTTCTCTCGACAATAGTATCTATTTGCCCGTTCTCCATAATGGGCATGATCGTGGTCAATGGGAAGTGATCGCTACCAATGGCGAACCGACCCCGCGCCACGAGAATGGGTTTGTGCGGGTAGACGACCGCTTTTATTTGGTGGGCGGCCGGGGCATCAAGCCGACCAACGTCTATGATCCTGTTAGCAACAGTTGGTCAGAGCGGGGTGACATTCCATTTGAGATGCACCACCTGCAAGCGGCCGCATTCGATGGAAAAATCTATATTGTCGGGGCATGGACGGGTGGTTTTCCGTATGAAGACAACATCGACCGGGTGCAAATCTATGATCCTCAGACAGACAACTGGACAGAAGGCATGACCATTCCTCCGGCGCGGAATCGTGGCTCGGCCGGATCGGCCGTCTACAACGACAAAATCTATATCGTCGGCGGCAACGTTGGCGGTCACGGCCCCCATGCCACCACCGTTCATTGGTTCGACGTGTACGATCCGGTCAACGATACATGGCAAGTGCTGCCCGATATGCCCCACGAGCGCGATCATTTTAATGTTGCGATCATTGGTGACAAACTGTATGCGGCCGGCGGCCGGATTTCTGGCAGCGAAGATTTCCCCCAGAATACAGTGGGCGAAGTCGATATGTATGACTTTACAACGGGCGTGTGGACGACGCTGCCGTACCAACTGAACTATGAGCGCGGCGGTTCGATGACGGCCGTGCTAGATGGCAAACTGTTTGTGACAGGCGGCGAAGGGTTTGGGCAGGCGTGGGGCGAGACAGAACTATTGCAAGCCGATAACAAGCCCTGGCAGATACTGAATCCGCTCAATCTGCCGCGTCATGCGTCTCAGTTGATCGAATACGACAATGGTATTTACGTGGTCGGTGGGGCTGGTACACAGGGCGGCGCACCAGAGTTGCCTGAGCTAGAGCGCTTTGCGTTGACGGCCGATTAATAAGGCAAGGCTAAAGCGGCCGTCCTTTCCATCTGAGACGGCCGTGCTTTGTTTCGATGATGCCGCGTAGGGCAATGCGCGAGAGGAGCAGGACAGTCAGCGGCATGAGAAAAGCGTCTAACGGCCGTTGGTGCGAGACGGTGGCGGTGACACCGCGCAAGGCAATGCCGGACAGCAACAAAACGGCGGGCGGCCAAGCCATTAAACCAAAAAAAAGAGCGCTGCCGAGCCAGATAATCGGTACGAGAAAGACGAGCCAATGAAAGAGCGTAGCGACGATGAGCGCGGGAATGCTGCCGTAGCCAGCGACGATGTTTTTGCTGAAGCCTGCGATTACTTCGGGGGCTGATTGGTACATGCGGCAGGCGATGTGGCGGTTGCCCAGGGCGATGCGGAGGCGGTGCTTGCTCTTTTTGATGGCGCGGCCGAGCGCGATGTCTTCGACGATGGCGTTGCGGACAGCCGTGTGTCCGCCGATGGCATCGTAGGCTGATTTGCGGAAGGCGAGGCATTGCCCGTTGGCGGCCGACATAATGGTAAACGGCAAATGATGAACACCCCAGATGGGCAAATAGGCGAGAATGACAAAATCGATCAGGGGAACAGTCAGCCGTTCCGCCCATGTTTCTGTCTGCTGTGTGGGGAAGATGGCGAGGAGGTCGGCCGCTTGCTGGTCGATTTGCGCGATGACGGCCGTTAGTGCGTCCGGTTGCCATAGCACGTCCGCATCGGTGAAGATGAGAATGTCGCCAGAAGCAGCTTGCGATAGTTGGTGACACGCCCAATTTTTGCCCAGCCAGCCGTCTGGTAATGGCTGGCCGTCGATCACAGTGACGGGATGGGTTTGGGCGATGGCGCGGGTGCGGTCAGTCGAATTGTCATCGAGCAAGATGATTTCGTAGTGCGGGTAGGTTTGAGCGCACAGATGGCTCAATAAGGTGTCGATGATGTGCGCTTCGTTCCGGGCGGGAACGAGGATGGAGACGAAGGGGGTGGCGGCCGTCTTTTTCTTTTTTTTCTGTGTGCGGCCGAGCCGCAGGATAAACGGCAGATTGCTGAGAAAGATGAGCCAAAAGACGAGCAGGGGCGCACCGATGACGAGCGTAAGCAACGATTCGCTACTCATTTTTGTTTGTTCCGTCTCATCCGTTGCGGCCGTTGCTTGAGATCGGCCGTGTGCTTCCAGATAAAAATGAGGATCAAGCCGATGACGACGGCCGTCCATTCCCAGGGGTGGTTGGCAAAGCGGGTGAGGGCAAGCAAACAAGCCATCGCTGCCAGCAATGCCCAGCCGCTCGGCCGGATAATCAGCGACCAAACAATCACAAACAGCATCGAAAACGGTGCGAGTTGCCACAGCGTCAGCCCGATGAGCGATCCAAAGGCGGCCGCGACTGCCTTGCCGCCGCGCCAATTGAGAAAGGGGGAAAGTGCATGACCGAGTGGCGGCATGAGCGCGATCAGGACGATAGGCCAGCCGTCGATTTTTAACAGCTGATGCGCGATGCCGACTGGGATCGCGCCTTTGCAGATGTCGAGGAAGAGCGCGAAAGCGTACCATCCTTTGCCGCCAGCACGGAGGACGTTGGTTGCGCCCGGATTGTTGTCGCCGTAGTTGCGAATGTCTACTTTCAGGGCGTAGCGGCCGACCCAGACGGAGAATGGCAGTGCGCCAGAGAAGAAAGCGAGGATAGCAAGCAAAAGGGTCATTTTTGTATCCAGCCGTAAAGCATAAACGCGCCCATCACGATGCCGCCGACGAGTGCGGGGCCGATTTGCCCCCAGAAAAATGCCAGCCCAAACGCCTCTAAAAACCATGTGATGGCGTACACCAGCCACAGTAATTGTTGGGCGGCCGGGTCGATTTGCGTGGCGGGATAAAGCAGCCATGTGATGACAAACGCCGTTGCCAGCCACCCGACATAGTTCGAGAGCGGAATGCCAAAATATGCGCCCGGTTGTTCCCACACCCAAAACTCCCACATCACCATTTGCGGATCGAGAAATAAATCCCAGGCGGTGAAAGCGAGGGCGCTGGCGATGGCGAAGCGCAGGCGGCCGGTGCGCTGGCGCTGCATGACTGCCCAAGAGACGGGCAACATCATAAACCATGCGAGGGGGATGAGGAGCGGCACATGAAAAAGCTGGGGTTGGAGGTAGTCGGTGTAGGTGTATGCACCGAACGGGTAGCCGGTGGCGGTGCCGATTGCCTCTATGGTGAGCGTGACGGCCGCCACACTCACAAGCACACCGAGCAATTTTTTCCACGTCCACACGGTTTTGAGAATGGTGATCACCACCAAGGATTGACACAGTACACCGGCGATGATCATTTGACGCATCGCGTCTGCGCCGAACACCCAATCGACGATGGGGACAACGACCATTACCAGCCCCCACAAGAGGAGTGAGGGCAGTACGAAGCGTGTTTTACGGGAACGAAATTGTGCGATAGCTGTCATATTGCCTTGCGGTCGCGTAATTGACTGGCTAATTGATCCAGCCTTTGACGACTGACGGCCGCTAATGCCAGTGTACACCCAAACACCACCAATGTGTTGGTTAGCACGAAAAAGACAAATTCCTCGAACGGCAAAACGCCAAACCACAACCAGTCGAGCGATTGCGTCGGGCTGATCGTCCATGTGCCAGACTGAATCGCTATCGCGTCTGCAATCGACAGATAGATCGTGGGCAGGGCGATGGCAGTCAGCACCAGTTTGCGGTGTCGCCATAAAATGTCTGCGCCCACCGCCACTTGCAGCAAAATTGGGATCAACGCCCAGCTTAACTCAAGTGAGAGATAGTTCCAGCGGTCTTGTCCGACGAACAGGAGAACAGTCATCACCATCCACAAAAGAGCGAACGCGACAAAGCTGATGGGGCGAATGCGCGGGTGCAGGGGATGCGCGGCCGTGGGCAAGCGGCGCATCAGCCATACCAAAAACAGCCCGGTCATAATCGGTTGTAGCACGAAAAAGGTGTACTCTTCGATAGGCACCCAGCCGATGGTAAGGCCGGTGACGAGCGCGGGGTCGTACCACCAGACGCGGGTAGCGACGAGGTAGTTGTCCCAGGGGGTGGTGTAGATGACGGCGATGATCACATGGACGGCGATCACGGTGCCGACAGCGTAGTTGGAGAACGCGGCCGGTTGCGCGGCCGTGCTACGGCGCACCAGCAGCCCAAAGATGGCGATGGGGATGAGCAGGAAGATGACGAGAAATCCGAAATAGGTCATAAGCAACTACCGTTTACTATCGTTTGAAAGCTGATTGAAAGATCGATTTTTTGGTGATGTCTTCTAGCACGACCCCGGCCGCATTCATTCCGGCCGCGCCCATGATGCCGCCGCCCGGATGGGTGCTTGCCCCGGTCAAATAGAGGTTGTCGATGGGGGTGCGATATTGGCTCATGCCGATGGCGGGGCGCATCATAAACATTTGGTCAATCGACATTTCGAGGTGCATGACGTTGCCGCGTAGCAAGCCCAGTTCGCGCTCCAGATAAAGCGGTGTTTCGATCAATTTGTCGATGATGGTGTGCTGCACGTTGGGCGCGTATTGGGCAAATGTTGCCAACATATTTTCAGCCACTTCGTCCCCTACGTCGTCCCAAGAGCGGCCGTCTGCCATTTCATACGGGTAATACTGCCCCCACAAAAACATGACGTGCTTCCCGGCCGGGGCCAGCGTCGGGTCGCTGTGGCTCCATGTCATCGAGATCAGCGCGGGGTTGGCGGACGGCCGTCCTGCCAAATAGTCGCCATACGCCCGTTCGAGATAATCGAGATCGGGGCAGATAAATTGCATGGCGGTGTGATGGTCGCCCACGCCCGGTTTGCAGGTGTAGTCGGGCAGTTCATCGACCGCACAGCGCAAGATCATGCCGAATCCATTGCCGACACGCGCCGTTTTTACTTTTTCTTTGAGTGATGATGGGGCTGCGTCACCGAGCAGTTTGACGGTGGTGTGGAAGTGTGCGCCAGAGACGATGCGTTTGCCGGAGAGTGTACGGCCGTTCACCGTTTCGACACCGACAGCACGGCCGCCGCGCACCACGATCTGCTTGACTGGCTCATCAGTAAAAATGTCGCCGCCATACGCCCGAATCATGTTGGCTAATGCTTGGGTCAACATGCCCGATCCCCCTTGCGGCCGTTTCATGCCGCTCACATGATACATCGGATGCCATAGCGCAAACGGGGAGGAGAGTGGCTCGGTGGGCGGTGGGCCCGACTGTGCTGCCATCCAGCCGATCAGGGCTTGAATCCGTTTGTCTTTGAATTGGGTACGCAAATAGGGACCGTAGCCGCGAATCAATTCGGTCAACCGTTCGACTGTATCGCTGTTGCGAAACCCCCGGCCGAACATCATGTGACGGGCGAAGTTAAAGGCGGTCGGCCGACTCTGGAACATTTCGACAATGCCTTCAGAAATCGGAGCCCACGTGGCGATAAAATCACGATACCTGTCTGCATCTTCCGGCGAGATAGCGGCGATGCTTTCGCATGTCTTGTCGATGTCCTTGTACACCGTCCAATGCGATCCGTCCTGAAATGGCGCGAAAAACATCGGATCGAGATCGAGGTATTTCAGTCCGTACTGCTCTAATTCGAGGTCTGCCACAATCGGCGTATGGTTGATCAAAATATGGGCCGAGCCACCCAGATCAAACTTGTACCCCGGTACGATCTCTTCGGTGACGACTGCGCCACCCACCTTATGTCGTCGTTCGACAACGGCGACGTGATAGCCTGCTTTCGCAATGTATCCGGCGCATACCAGGGCGTTGTGTCCCGCGCCCACAATCACTACATCATAATCTGCCATGTTATTTATTTACGAAATAATCGCAAAATCTCCTCTTTATTCATGTTTTGTACAGTTATGTTAGCTTATGGACGGCTTTTGTCAAAGTAGAGACGTAAAATCTTACGTCTCCTCTTGTGTTTATCCTCTTATGTTTGTGATGAAGGCACAAGACGAAGACGTAAGACAGAGACGCACCACCGGTGCGTCTCTACGAGCATTTTGGAGGCTGGGTAGGGGCAGACAAATTGCGCTTGCACCGTTGGCTAGAAACGGTATCGTAGTGCGCTATGCACACTGCACCCTATGACTCGATCATCCCTTGTTTCGGTTCACGCCTCACCGTTTTAACGTTGCCAGACGTGCGCCAGTACCGCATTCATCCGCTCGGTACATTCCACTATTTCGACTGGCAGAAAACAGACAACGTGGGCATCAGCATTGGCACATGTCCGCAAATCGTCACCAGCACAACGGCCCGGATCGGCGTGACGCTAGATGGTGGTGAAACGCGCCTGTTTCCGTTTGCCGATGGCGATATATTTAGCGACATTACGCAGACGATCACCCCATTGACCACCCAATTGACGGCCCACGAACCGGCACTTGGTCTGACGGTCACACTGACGTTTCGCTCCCTGTTTTACCCACAAAACTTCCAATTTAGTGCTGCACCGGGCTACATGATAGATGTGGCGGTGACGCTGGCAAATGGCGGCCGTGCTTCTGCCTTCTTCGCGCTCCCTCTGGCTAATCCCACGCTCGAAAATGGGCATATTCGTGCCATCGAACCGCTCGTTTTCCCTGATGGCATCGACCATACAGGCATCGACGGGCTGACGTTTGAACAGGTGATCGCGGGAGGCAGTGTGTCGCTGGACGATGGGTATGCGCGGGTGGCGCAAGCGCTGCAACTACGGCCGAATGAGACACAAACGGCCGTCTTTTATCACGCGGGCTACATCGCCCAGCCCACCCTGAATGTGCGCGGCGACTTGCACCGCTTCGGCTACACTGACCTGTGGAAAAACGCGCAGGATGTCGTTCGATTTTTGCAGACAAACCAAGCTGAGATCAGTGAGAACGGCCGCTTTTTTGAAGCCACCATTCTCGATGCGACACTACCCCCCGCGCAAAAGCAATTGATGGCTGCTTCCTTCAAAGGGCTGGCCTCTAACGCTTGGTGGGGCGAACGGGATTGGTTCTCGATTATGGAGATCGGGGCGTATCATTCGACGCTCGATGTCGATTATCAGTTGTGTCTCTTTTTCTTCCAGTATTGGATTGAGCTGGTGCGGCCGATGCTCGATCAATGGGCTGACTTTTACGAGTGGGACAGCGGCTACATGGCGCACGACGTAGGGCAGCATTTGGAAGCGTTGGGCAATCGGTACGGCAGCCCCGGCAGCGCGATGAAAGTAGAGGAAAATTGCAACTACATTTTGTTGCTCCATCATTATTGGCGCTGGTCGGCCGACCACACGGCCGTTACCGATCACCTGCCGCTAGTGCGCGAACTGGTCGCCTTTTTGCTGGCGGCCGACACGACGGGCAGCGGCTTGCCCAACCAATTTTGTGACAACACCAACGACTGGGGTAGTGCGCTGATCACCAACTCGGAAGAGCAATCGTATCATGGCGTTCGCATGATCATGGCGTTTTCGGCCGTGGCACAAATGGCTGATTTCGTAGACGATAATGCGTATGCGGAACAGTGCCGGGCTCACGCCGATCTCATTAATCGGTCGCTCGAAAAAGGGTGGCTGGGCGACCATTACCCGATTTCGCTGGCTGATCCCGCCTCATTTAATCATTACTCGATGTGGACGACGCACGGCTTGCTTTACCCCATGCGCTCTGGGCTGGACACGCCGATTGACATGGGCAAGCTGACGATTGACCTGATCAGCAGCACGGCGCGGACGCTGCGCGAACATGGCTGTGTGCATAGCTCGGCCGATGTGCGTGGCTGGCAGACACAGAATTTGTGGCGCGACTGTATTGCGGCGTATTTGGGGGTTGATCATACCCATTTGCTCAATCGCTATTTGGGGCATGGCGAATATGTCAGCTACGAAGACACGACAATTTTGGAAGTAGCCAATGAACTGATGGTGGTGCCGGGAGCAAGCGCGGCACACACTCACGCGGGGCAAACGCACCCGGTGCCAATGGTGGACGGCCACCCGCGCCCTGCTTGTATTTTCGGCTTGCCGTATGCGCTGGCGGGAGTGCAGTTCGATGCGATCACGGGCGAATTAACGGCCGCGCCCACCCATTTTCCGCTCACCATTCCATTGACCCACACGGCCGATTGGGCGAACCGCACCATCGAAACATTAACCTGCACCCGCTCCATTCCCAACCAGGATGCGGGGCATCGGGCGGCCGTCATCGAAACAACTATCGAAACTGGAGAGATACCATGAATTCACAATCTACCCACGACTTATACTTAGATATGGAGCAAACCGACCTTAAGGAAGCTGAAAAATTGAAGAGACAACAGTTCTTTGGGTTACAGCGATGGATAATATGGGTTACAAGTCATTGGTTTGCTTATACAGTTACATTGTTTCTGCCAGTATATTTTTATGATCGTGACTACCCTCTATCTCCTGAGCAACAATTGAACAATATTATACCGATTACTACATTTGTTATTGCCTTTGTGCTTTTTGGTTTGATCCAATGGGTGATATACCGAAAACGATTGGTAAGCCCTGCAGCCTGGGCTATTTGCGGTGGATTGGCTCATGCCATTGCCCCTGCTATTTTGCATTCTGTTAGCACTTTACTCGCTCTATCTCTATTGATGGCTGTCACCAATTTGATCTTTAATGCGATTCGCATCACATATAATCGCAAAGTGTTTGCCAGACCAATTGCGTGGATCATGGTATACGCGCTTGCATGGATGTTCGCCCTTCCATTCATAAACTTGATTGCCTATCCTCTGATGGATTTGCTTGATAACCATGATCTAGAGAAAGCAGAATATAGCATATTCTGGTATGTTTTGGCTGGCCTGTTTTTTGCTGTGAGTGCCTCCATTTGTTTACGCTTTGAATCAAAGAAATAGGACGTTATCAAAATACGTAACATGCAACCAAACAACATGAACAAACTCACCCTTTACATCGTCCCGCACACCCACTGGGATCGGGAATGGTACGGCAGCTACCAACTGTTTCGCGTCCGTCTCGTGCGCCTGGTCAATAAGTTGCTCGACTTGCTCGAACGCGACCCTGAATATCGATCATTTAATTTTGATGGGCAGACGGTGATGCTCGAAGATTTTCTCGAAGTGCATCCCGAAAAACGCGCCCAACTGCAACGCCTGATCACAGAAAAACGGTTGCTCGTTGGCCCCTGGTACATTTTGCCTGATTCGTTTTTGTGTGGGGGCGAGGTGTTTGTACGCAATTTGCTGCTCGGCCGACAGATCGCCACCGACTTCGGGCATTGCATGAACGTCGGTTATATCCCCGACACGTTTGGGCATATCGGGCAATTGCCCCAGATTTTGCGCGGCTTTGGGCTGGAAAATTGTATGCACTTTCGCGGTATGGACATCGCTGACCATGCGAGTGAATTACTTTGGCAGTCGCCCGATGGATCGCGGGTGCTGCTGCACCATTTGTCGCCGATTATCGGGTACAGTGATGCGGCCGTCCTCCATGATGATCCCGCCACGGCCGCCCAAGATTTACGCGCACTCGCCCATTACAAAGCGGAACGGGCGACGACTGATATTGTGCTGGCACTACAGGGGGTAGACCATGTGGA
>CALECP010000131.1 GCA_937949915.1 uncultured Anaerolineae bacterium | reverse complement strand
ACTGATTTACTAAAACACTGAAAAACCGTGTTGCGTCTCCCACGAAAGGATGCAAGCGGTATAATGTGGGTCGTCTATGAATATGAATGCTTCGGTAATTGTTCCTGCCTACAATGCAGCCCTAACACTGCCTGCTTGCCTCAATGCCCTGGTGCTGCAAAATGTTCCGGCCGACATCGCGTATGAGGTGATCGTTGTGGTGGACGAATCGGCCGATAATACCCTCGCTATCGCCCAATCGTATGCCCAAAAATACGGGAACATTCGCGTGATCAGCGACGGCCGCCTGGGCAAAAGCGGTACGCGCAACCGGGGCGCACAACACGCACAGGGGGAGATTTTGCTGTTCACCGATGCTGATTGCCACCCCCAAGCAAACTGGATTGCCGCGATGGTGGCCGCCTTTGCTGACCCCGACGTGGTGGGCATCAAGGGGACGTATCTGACCCGCCAAACGCACCCGATTGCCCGTTTTGTGCAGCTAGAACATGAAGAACGGTACGCACTGATGGCGCAACAACAGACGATTGACTTTATCGACACCTATTCGGCCGGATACCGTCGGGACATCTTTCTCGCCAATGGCGGCTTTGATATGCAGTTGACCTACAGCTATGTCGAAGACCAAGAATTGTCGTTCCGGCTGGCGCGAGACGGCCACAAAATGCTGTTTGTGCCAGACGCGCACGTTTACCACCAGCACCCCACATCAGTCTGGGCATATGCGCGGCGCAAACGAGAGATCGCGTACTGGAAGGCATTGATTTTGCAGCGTCACAAAGCGCGGCGCGACACCGATTCACGCACACCGCAATCATTGAAGGTGCAAATGGGGCTAGCTTTGCTGGCGATGCCGCTTCTCCCGATTGCGTTGCTCTGGAAGCGGGTGCGCTATGTGCTGGTCATGCTCATGGCGGTGTTTAATCTGTCCACGCTCTCCTTTTTGGCGTTTGGCAGCCACCGCGATATGGGCGCAACCACGGCCGCGCTGTTCATGTTGCCTATTCGCGCCTTCGCTCTCGCGGCCGGATACATTGCTGGTCTCCGCGATTGGCAAGGCGAAACAGTCCGGCAATTTTTGGACAACGAACCGGGCGTATTGAAGAAAGTGACGAGCGACGAGTGACGAGCGACGAATAGAGATGATGCAATTTAGCGTTTGGTGTTTTGATTTTGATGATATAGCGTTGACAGAAATGTATGCAAGTTATGGTAAGCACCACTCGTCACTCGTCACTCGTCGTTCGCCACTCGTCACTAGAAAGAGGTTTTCATGTATAGCACACGCATCGACCAGGTACGGAATAATTTTGAACAATGGGGGACAGACGCATTGTTGGTGATGTCGCCACACAATCGGCGGTGGCTGACCGGGTTCACGGGCAGCGCGGGCGAGGTGATGATCACGCGGGACGCGGCGTATTTGGCGACGGACGGCCGCTATTGGGCGCAAGCGCGGGAGCAAGCACCTGACTACACCGTTTTTGAGAAATCGCGTGAGAGTGATTCATTGGAGCAATTTGTGCGTGCCACGGCCGTCAACACTATCGCGCTCGAAGCGGCGCATGTCACGATGAAAATGTTCGGCCGTCTCCGTGCGCTCGAAGGCATCACATGGCGGCCGCTCAACGAAACGGTAGAGACGTGGCGGGGCGTAAAAAGCGCGGCCGAAATCACCATGATCCGGGCGGCGGCCGCCATCACCGACCACGCCATGCAGCAAGTGCCAGACATTGTGCGTGTCGGCATGAGCGAACGCGCCCTCGCGTGGGAGCTAGAAAAGCGGATGCGCGAAAATGGGGCAGACGGTATGGCGTTCGATATTTTGGTGGCCAGTGGCGAAAATGGGGCGCGGCCGCATCACAACCCCGATGACCGAACCCTGCAAATCGGTGACACACTCATTGTCGATATGGGCGCGAAATTAGACGGCTTTCATAGTGATCTCACCCGCTCTTTTCACATCGGCGCACAGCCAGACGCGCACTTTTGGCATGTGTACAACACCGTTTTGCAGGCGCAAGAAAATTGCCTAGACAAGACGCGGCCGGGCATGACGGGCGCAGAAATTGACAGCCTGACACGCATCGTGATCGCGGCCGCCGGACATGCAGACGACTACAAACATTCGACCGGGCATGGGGTAGGACTAGAAATCCATGAAGCACCGGGCTTGCGTGAAAGTGCGGCCGAGACGATCATTCCGGCCGGGGCGGTTATCACCATTGAGCCCGGTATTTACATTGACGGATGGGGTGGTATTCGTATCGAAGATTTGGTTGTGGTGACAGAAAATGGTGTGGAATTTTTAAGTCATTGCCCGAAAACACCCGTGATCGATTGCGGGTAAGTGATTAGCCCGTAAGGACACGATTCACCGTGTCTCTGCTGACGATCTGAAACGCTGCATTTGCACTCAATCCCATTTTTTCGTAGCCCAGCGCTTCGGCCGCTTCATCCCCGTACAGACACGCCATTTGCACCGCCTGATTTTCTGATGCCAGATGGGGGGCGATCACGGTGCGGCTATATGTTATTTCGTCTTCGTCTAGGGGGCTGTCGGCCGTGCCTTGCAGGGCGGCCGTTTCTTGTGCCAGCATGTCGCCCAATGTGGTTGCGTACCCATTTGCCTCGATGTAGGCAGCGCGTTGTACAGCCGTTTCAATTGCTGCTTTTGCCCCTTCGACTGTCGCTGCCTCGCTCGACCATAGCAGCCCGACGATCCATTTTCGCCGATGGAGCGGCCGACTCTCGAACCGGTGCGCGAAGTCAGTCGTCCAGCGATTTGTCCATTGTCCACGCGCATCATCTGCCAGCACCAGTGCCACCTGAAACGCATCCAGAGACGGCCGTGCGGCCGCAAACGGCGCGATCCAATCGGCCGCCAGCGCATCGACACCCAACGCCAAATAATCATCGAGCAAGCGGGGCAGATGATCATGTCCCATCGGATTCATTGCCGATAAAGGGAGCTTCATTTCATCGCTTTCTGCGTCTCGCAATGCTTCTATATACGCATCAAAACGCGCTCGGCCGCGTGGTATATCATATAGATCGCGCTGCACTTGCAACAAACGTCTATAGATCATTTTTTGTCTATCACAACTGAATCAACTGCTGGGGCGGATAATTAATCTCGTGCAACAGCGCATTGATCGTGTCCCATGTCGCTGGCTCTTGCCATGTGACCGTCACTTGGCGCGTGTCGATGGCGGCCGCGACGGCTGTCACCCCTGCCATCTCGCTCACTTCTTCTTCGATGGCGGCCGTGCAATGTCCGCAACTGATATTTGGCACAATAAATGTTTTCTCATTCATAGGGGTTACTCACTAAATTTTTGTACTTGTCTCGAATAATGCTGTGATCTCAGTCAGCATTTGCTCACGTTCGGCCGCGTCATCACCCCGCACCGCATTGGCTACACAGCCCTGCAAATGCTGCTCTAAGATGAGCGTATTTGCCTTGTTCAGTGCCGCTTGTACCGCTTGGACTTGACGGATCACGTCGATGCAGTAGGTGTCTTCATCTACCATACGCTCGATTCCTTTGAGGTGTCCGGCCGCGCTGGCGATTCGTCGTTTGATCTGTTTTTTCGTTATGTCGTCCATAATTGTCCCATCCCCCCTGGGTAGGGGGTGATTATTGAAAGCATAAAGTGATTGTTTGTTTGTGTCAACTATTTTGAGATCATGGTACGCTCTCATTTGCTAATAGAGATCGATGTCGAACGGCAGCAGATAGAGCGGCCGATTATCGAATAGTCCTGCTGTTGTTTGTTGCAGCAAGGAGGCGATTGGCTGTTGTGCAGTGGTGGCGGCCGGAGCATTTTCCTCCACAGGGGGCAGGGGATACGGCCGCGGCCGGACATAGCCGCCATTCGCATGGTAATCGTAGACTGGCACCCGTACATCGGGTTGATCTGGGAGCTTTGCCAGTTCTTTGGCGATGGCAATCGCATCGACAAAATCGCCAAAATGATCGACCAAGCCATTGTTCAACGCTTGTCGCCCCGTCCACACGCGCCCCTCACAAATCGGATCGAGGCGCTCAATCGGTATGTCTCGGCCGTCTGCCACCACTTGCTTAAATTGTTCATATGTGGCGACGATTCTTTCCCATACTACTTTGCGCTCATCCGTCGTCATCGGTGTGTTGTTGCGGTATAGCCCTGCATTGCGGCCGCGCTTAATGCGTTCTTCCTTGATCTTGAGCTTGCCCAGTAAGCCACTGGTGCTGACGCGCCCTGCTACCACCCCAATCGAGCCAGTGATCGTAGACGGCCGCACCACGATTTGATCACCTGCGGCCGCGATGTAATATCCACCCGACGCGGCTACATTGCCCATGTACACCACCACCGGAATGCGTTTCCGAATCCGTTCCACCTGCCGCCAGATCAGATCAGACGCAAGTGCATCCCCACCGCCAGAGTCGATATGCACGATCAGGGCTGCTATATCGTCATTCTTCTCAATGCGGCGCAATGTGGGTACAAATGTCGCTTGGCTGGTGTTGCGGCTATCGTTCAATCCCGGCACGGGGACAGGGATGGCCGATGTCGCTTCCTGCATCGTGATCATCCCTTCCATCGACACCACGCCGATATGCTTGGGGTGGGTGCGCCGTGCTTTCTCGGTCAATTTTTTCCATGCTTTGCTGCCACTGGCTACGCTGGCTTGCGGCCGCCCTTTGACGATTTTGCGGTTGGTCGGCCACTGTTGCGCGATCAAATAAGGCAGTTCGTCTTCATATCCGGCCGCATCGAGCAAACGATAGGCGACCGCTTGTTTTGTGCTATAGGGGGCTTGATCAATCGCCGCTTTGACTTCGTGCTGCTGCATGTTGCGGTCGTATGCGATGTTGCGTGTGATGGTGTCGAAATTGTCGTCGAGTAACCATGTGATCTGAGCGCGTTCTTGTGCGCTCATCTGCGTTTCTGTCAGGTTGCTCCCGGCCGTTTTGTAGGGCGAGATGCGAATCATTTCAGCTTGTACGCCAATGGTGTCGAGCGTATTGCGGAGATAGGTTGCGTTTGCTTGCAAGCCCAGCACCGAAAACTCGGCCGAATGGGGAGCGACGACCAAATCGGCCGCACACGCCACATAATAGCTGGCCAGCGACAAGCGCGGTGTGTACACAACGACCCGCTTGCCATGCTCTTGCAGTCGTTTGATCGACCAGCGCACGCTTTGCAATGTCGCCATCCCACAACTAAACCCTTTCAAAATGAGAACAACCCCTTCGACATTGGTGGCGTTGGCGATGCGCTCGAAGCGATAGTTGATGGTGGCGAGGCTGGTGGGCGGGGTGGGCAATGGCAACTGGCGTTCGATGAAACTGCGCGGCCGGACCGGCCGTTCGGGCAGCGATCCGCCCAATGGCATGACCAGGTACTCTAGCTGTACCCCCCGCATTGACCGCACAAAATTACGCCCTGCGATCATCATGCGTCGTCTCGTATCGCGCATTGAACGGCGCACCGATAATGTATGTGCGCTCACTTTTCTTTCCTCATGTTATCTTTCGTACTTGTTGCATACCTGAAAATGATGAAATGATGATAGGAGAAAGCAGTAAAAATCGCAATTGCACGGCCGCCTTCACCATTTCTGCCCAACACGAAAAATCAATCAATCGGCAAGGGTGATATGCAGCAGCCAGCAACGACGGCCGTCGTCCGCCCATGTGATCTGCCATTTGTCGCCCAATAGATTGAGTGAGCGTCGCACCCCGCGCAACAGTAATTGTAGGCGGTGCTGCCATGCCGTTTGGTTGTGTGATCGGCCGAAACGGGGCAACGGCGGCAGCGTAAGCACAGAGTCATCATAATAAACAGTGTCATTCGTGCCATCGGTTGTTGTGGCCGTGCCGTGCCATTGGGGTGTAATCGCCTTGCTCACGATGATGTCGCGCCGCTTGGTTGCATCGCCCGTAGACCACATTTCGACCAGCGTGTGGATGATGGCATAACGATCATCGGGCGGCAGCGTGATCGCTTTGCTAGGAAACAGCGGCCGTATTGTTACCGCCTCTTTGAGATGTGAGAGCGCAAAGCGTTGCAGAAAAGCATCGGCCGCCTCCACTCGAATATCTGCCCCGTCTAAAACGATGATGCCATCTTCCAGCAACCGTTCCCAGCCGCCATCCAGCAACACGATCCCCTCTGGCACAGGCAACCGTGACCGCACTGCATGGTTGAGTAACAGTAGCTCTTTTGCCACGCCC
>CALECP010000130.1 GCA_937949915.1 uncultured Anaerolineae bacterium | reverse complement strand
CCTGGTTCAAATGGCTCGGTCGCCATCATCACTTCTTCGCCCATCTCTTCGCCAGCATCTTCGCTATCTGTTTCAGAACTGGTATCTTTTTCCGCTTCTTCGCGGGTG
Organism: uncultured Anaerolineae bacterium; assembly: GCA_937949915.1. Lineage (GTDB taxonomy): Bacteria > Chloroflexota > Anaerolineae > Promineifilales > Promineifilaceae > CALECP01. Next base: position 13,729 of record CALECP010000130.1, on the reverse strand, counting down.
ATGCCTTCTAGTTCATACGCGGCCGAATCTTCGATTTGTTGTGCTATATCTTCGGGAGAAGCGACACCCGCGTATAGCTCTTGAATCGCATCATTGACCACACCACCGACGGCCGGGGGCAAAAATTGATCGTAGTAAAGTTGGAAGTATTCTGCATTGTCACGCGCTTCGATCACTTGACCGAGCCATTCGCTGTCAACAGTATCCTCCAACCCCTTGATGGTGATCGGGGTCATGCCCTCTTCTGCGATACGGCGTTGGCCTGTTTCGCTTGTCAGAAATTTGAGGAAGTCAACCGCTTCATCAGACGCATTGATCCCCATCGCAAAGCCATCGCCGCCACCAAGCGTATCGCCCGGTGCGCCTGCCCCACCGTCCACGGCCGGGAACGGACACCAGCGCAACGCGGTTACGCCTTCGCCACTTTCACTTTGCGAAGCAGAGAAGCCGGGGCCCCATTGTCCCATCAACTCCATCGCTGCCAGCCCATTGCCAAACGCCGATGCTTGATCGCCATACGTCAAGCCCAAATACCCTTCTGGATACGGGTCAAGTCCCACCAATTCGGCTAATTGCTCTCCGGCCGTGATGAAGGGCGCGTCCATGAAGCTGCCAGTGCGCGTGTATGCGTCCAAGAACGCTTCTTGACCGCCGTTGCGAATGGCAAGATAGACCCACCAGAAATGTCCTGGCCATTTGTCCCCTTCGCCGAGAGCGATTGGCGTGATGTCCGCGTCTTTCAATGTAGAGACGTGGTCGAGGAACTCTGTCCAAGTGGCTGCACAGCCCGGTTCGATCCCTGCTTCGGTGTACAGATCATCATTTTGGAACAAGCCGACTGCGCCCCAGCGCCAGGGTGCGCCGTATTGTGCGCCGTCACGGCCGTACAGCGCGAGTGCTGATTTGGCGGCGAAACTATCTTCCCAGCTACCAGACATCTCGCTCGAAATATCACGCAACAAGCCTGCTTCGGCATACTCCCATAGCACACCACCGCCCCAGCTTTGGAATAGGTCGGGCGGATTGCCTGATTGCATCACCGTTGTCAAGCGTTGTTTGAATGCTTCGTTTTCTAGAACGGTTATTTCCACATTTACCCCGGCATTGGCTTCCATATATTGGTTGGCGAGGTCTTCCCATGCGGCCGCTTCATTTTCTTGTGTTTGGATGTGCCACCATGTCACTGTGACAGCATCGGCCGTTTCTTCTGGTGCTTCTTCTGGCTCTTCCTCTGTCTCGGCCGGTTCAGCTTCTATATTTTCAGTTGATTCTGTTTCGGCGGGTGCTTCGGTTGGTGTTTCTTCTGCGCCGCAAGCCACCAATACAAATGAAAGTAAAAGGGTCAGTATCCAAAGTGTACGTGTTTTCATGGAATTGTTCTCCTCAGAAAATCTCTTGTCCTCGTCAGTTCGACTCTTGATATTATCGCCACTGATTCTATTCTCTGCAAGCCCTTGCATAAAAACGACTGCTGCCTTGACCTTCTCAAACAAAAATTATACTCATATTGCCATAAAGAAGGGCGTTATTTTTAGTGACTTTTGACATAAAATCGAACAAAAAAGGCTTTTCAAATTATCTGTTCAATTCGCGCCTTAAATCATTGCAATCGCTTGCAAAAAGTATATGATGTTCATACAATGCTGTCAAGCACGAAAAATGGTACGATAGATAGGAGGTAAAAACGTGATAAAAGAAGATAAAAAAAAGGGCGCAGTAACAATTTTTGATGTGGCAGAAGCCGCAGGCGTTTCTTACTCTACTGTCTCACGAGTGGCGAATGGGTATCAGTTTGTGAAACCGACCACACGCAAAAAAGTAGAGACGGCGATGAAGCAGTTGGGCTATGTCGCAAACCTGAAGGCGCGTAGTCTAGCGGGGGGACGCTCTCAATTAATTGGCTTGCTGGTGTATGATTTTCAATCGAGCTATTTGGTCGAAATTGTGCGTGGTATCGACGATGAAATGTCACAGCTTGATTATGACATGATGCTTTCGACAACCCATCATCGCAAACAAAAAGAGTCCGCGCATGTGCAAAAGTTGGCGCAAGGGATGGTCGATGGACTGTTGATCGTATTGCCTTCCAATTTGGAGGCATACGTGGAGGATTTGAGCCGTCAAAACTTGCCGTTTGTGTTGATCGATTACACGGGTAATGAGACAGAGACGATCAATACGGTACGCGCATCGAATCGTAAGGGGGTGTACGATGCAACTTCTTATTTGATTCAGTTGGGGCATCGGGAGATCGGGTTTATTACGGGGGCGATGGAGGTAGGGTGCTCGGCCGAACGGCTACAAGGATACCAGGATGCTCTGCACGATCACGGATTGGTGGCGCGGCCGGATTGGCTGCTGGCGGGTGATTTTCTCGAAATGAGTGGCTATTTAGCAGGCAAACGGTTTGCATCGATGACAGAGCGGCCGACAGCGATTGTTTCTTCCAATGATGTGATGGCGTTGGGCGCGATTACGGCACTTCAAGAGATGGGACTGCGTGTGCCAGATGATATGTCGATCATCGGGTTTGATGATGTGCCGGAGGCGAGCTATTTTCGGCCGAAATTAACCACCGTGCGCCAGCCATTGCAAGAGATGGGGCGGATAGCGGCGCGGATGCTGGTGCAGATGATCAAAAACCCAGACGAACCGGCCGCTCAGCTAGAGTTGCCGACTGAATTGATCGTTCGGGAAAGTGTACGGCCGCGTTAATCCGCCAATTGCGCCCGAATGCGCGACCAGCGAAACGGTGCGATCTTCTCTGGCTGACTGAAAAAGTATTCGTCCAAATAAGGTTCTATTTCCATTTGCCACACCAGGGGTAGCACGGCCGCCTCATCCAAAAAGAAGGTTGTTCCCACGTGATAGTTGGGGTCGCTAATCGCCTCATTAAGCGCTTCCAAGATAGTGATCAACGGCTCGACAGGGTAGGCGCGGCCGTGATGATAGTGGCGCAACATATCGAAATCGGGCTGCAATTTGATGAAGGCAAAACGGCGGCGCAACGCATGGTCGATGAGCGCGATAGAGCGGTCGGCCGTGTTCATCGTGCCGATGATCCGCACATTAGACGGAATGCGAAACAGTTCACCCCCTGCCAATGAGATTTCCGCGTCCCGATATTCGAGCAAGTACATCAATTCGCCAAACACCCGCGCCAAGTTGGCCCGGTTTAGCTCGTCGATGATCAAGACGCACCTATCGCGCCCCTCTGCACGGCGGCAAAAATCGACAAACCGCCCCGCCACCTGCTGATAGGTCAGTGCGCCATTATCGTCGTTGACCGGCCGTAAGCCCATCATAAAATCTTCATACGCATACGCCGGATGAAACTGAACCAACTCGCTAAAACCATCGCCCCCGCCGATGATATGCTGCGCCAATTGCTGCGCCATAAACGTTTTGCCCGTCCCCGGCGGCCCATAAAACACCCCTTGCCCCTTGCGCTCAATCGCTGCCACCCATTGCGCGATTGTGTTCTGTTTGATATGTGTTTTGGCAGCAATGTCACCGATTGAATAGGCTGGTTGGACGGCCGCATCTAATAGATTATCTTCATCATGATCGGCTGTTTCATCTAACGCAACTACCTCATCGGGCAGTCCATTCGTCAACAGAAAATGGCGTACTTCTTCATCAAATACTGCTTGGTATATATTGCTTTGATGCAGACTGCGAAGGTTTGTCTGCTTCCAATGCCCAAATTTGTCGGCTAAATAGTGCAGGGTTTCATCGAAAAACGGTTGCAATGTCCCCATTTCAGCCAATGGTACTGCTTTGTATAGTCGATAAGGTGTCCCGCTAAACGAGTAGCCATAATTGTATTCGATAGTGTTGGGTAACGATTGATGATTGAGTGATACGCGACAAACTGTTTTTTGATGGCGCGTATAAAAACGAACCGCTACCCAACTACCGATATTGAAACCTAATGTATATTTGCCTCGTTTGACAATTGTTAAGCTCCAGCGTGGATCGTCCTCTGTTCCCCAGCCAATTGTTTTGATGGCGCGTTGTAGTAGTGCGAAAGCGGTTTGTGCATCCGCATAGGAGGCAAATATCTGGTTGAATGGGTAGGCTAATGTGGACATGTTTTCCCCTCCGGTTGTGTATTCAGATTTTGGTTCGGCAAAGGAGCGGTAGACGGTCGGTGGCTGATCGAGTTCGGTGGCGGCACGGCCGCTCAGTCGTCCTTTTTGTGTCTGGTGGGCGGCGTGTGCGACGGTGAGAAAGGCGTGAATGTCGAGCAGATCGGCCGGTTGATACGGCGCAAGCGCGGTGAAAAGATGGTGCGCTTCCGTATTGATCTGGCTGTAGACGGCCGCATCAGGCACATCTTGCCACACCGTCTGCACGTTCATGAAGTGCAAAAACCATTTGGTCAGCGCAGGCTTGACAAAGAAGGCGGCCGTCGGCTCGCGCATCGCCAGAAAGTAGGTGGGGAACGCCCAACGGTTCGGCAAATCGGACGCGGCCGTCCAGCGACTATATTGCTGCAATCGTTCCGCCACTGTTCCCGCGCCATCTAGCAACTGCATAAACGCCGTATGAAACGCGGCCGGATCGAAAGACGGCCGATACAACAATTGCAGATCGCCACTTTCTCGCTGCCCCGTCCACAGCAAAGAGGATGTACGGCCGATCTTCTCTAGTTGTGTGATCAATGTTGTGCTGCTTGCTATCGTTTCGGCCGTCAACAATCGCGCCACCCGCCGCTGATCAGCCCGTTGCTCCTTGCTCCACGCACCGCCAGCAAACCCCGCCCATTCAGGAAATTTTCGCCGCACCAATGCGACCAATTCATCATACTGCCAGCCCATGCGTTAGTTGTATGCCCAATCGGGAATTATGGCAAGTGACGAGTGGCAAGTGACGAACTACGAGTGACGAATGACGAGTGGTGTGTTCTGTTGCATGTCAGCTTTTTTGAAATCGCTATCCCATCAAAACACAAGAACCAAACGCCAAAAGGCATCATCCCTACTCGTCACTCGTCGTTCGCCACTCGTCATTTATCATTCGGTTATTTTTGGCGGCGGTCGTCGATGTCGCCTGAATACGTCATCGCTTTTGCGCCCCGCTCGCCTGTGCGGATGCGAACTACATCTTCGACCGGGGAGATAAAAATCACGCCATCGCCCGTTTCGCCTGTCGCCGCGCTCTCTTGAATCAATGTAACTGTCTCGTCTACATTGTGTGCGCTGACCACAATCGTCAATTGGATACGCTCCAACATATCGATCATGTACGGGCCAGAGCGGCCGACCAACTTTGTGCCGCCTTGTCGTCCATGCCCTTTCACCTCGGTAAATGACATGCCGTAGATGCCAGCATTTTGCAATGCCCCTTTGACCGCGTGGGTTTTTTCGGGGCGAATATATGCGTCAATTCGCTTAAACATTGTTGTTCTCCTTGTGCTGTTATGAGTATGCGCGTTCACGATGCTCGCTTACGTCCAACCCGATTTGCTCTTCTTTGTCTGTCACGGCCAAGCCAATCGTCATATCCAGCACCTTGCATAGCACAAACGTAATCGCCATCGCATACAAGCCGACGACAACGACACTCCAGGTTTGTGTCACAAATTGACCGATGCCATGCCCGGATACCAAGCCGCTATCGGTGGCAAAAATACCAGTCGCCAACGCGCCGAATAGACCGGCCATGCCATGACACGCGAATACGTCCAACGATTCGTCGATACCCATTTTGTGGATGGTGCGGATGGCGTAATAGCTGACAGGGGCGGCGAGTGCGCCCATGACGATGGCTGCCCAGGGCGCGACAAACCCGGCCGCTGGGGTAATTGCGACCAAACCGACGACCGCGCCTGTGACGATGCCCAAAACGCTTGGTTTGCCATCGTCCATCCATGAAAGAATCATCCAGACGACGGCCGCGGCCGCAGCGGCCGTGTTTGTGTTGACCACTGCGAGGGCAGCGATACCATCGGCCGCCAGCGCACTGCCTCCATTAAAACCAAACCAGCCCGCCCATAGCAGACCCGCCCCCAACACCGTATACGGAATGTTGTGCGGCGTGATAATATCTTCCTCAAACCCTTGTCGCCGCCGAATGAGCAGGGCGAACACAAGCGCCGATAATCCGGCCGTGATATGCACCACAGCCCCACCCGCAAAGTCCAACACACCTGCACCATGGCCCAGCCAGCCATCTGGCCCCCACACCCAATGGCAAACGGGCGCATACACCAATATGCCCCATAGAGCGATAAAAATGATGTATGACTTAAAGCGAATGCGCTCAACAAACGCGCCTGTGATCAACGCAGGCGTGATCATGGCAAACGTTCCCTGAAACGCGATAAATAGTAATTCTGGAATCGAGCCGCTCACGCTGTCTGGTGTGACACCGCGCAAAAACATTTTGTCCAAGCCACCGATGAAGCCATTCCCCTGATCGCTAAACGCCAGCGAATAGCCAAACATCACCCAAATAACACCCATCACCGCCATCGAAATAATGGTCAGATTGAGCGTAGACAAGATGTTTTTGCGACGTACCATCCCGCCATAGAAAAACGCTAACGCTGGCATCATAATCGTCACCAGCGCAGTGGACACGAGCACCCATGCTGTATCGCCACTATTCATATTCTTCCTCTCCGTAAATTATGTTGAAAGTCTTTCGGCTTTCATTGTATTTTCAGCGCGAAAAAAGTGATTTGCAGTCATATCGCGCTGTTCGCATATCCGGTTATGCGACTACAATATCCTGTCGAATACAACAATGTATACAATATATGCAATCAACTTGTAACCATGTATGTATACAACAATTGGAAATTGCAGACGCGATTGTATACACTCAGGCGTAATGAGCAACTTTTGGAGTAGGGGGAAGTTGAAAGTAAAAAGTGAAAAGTGAAGGGTTAAGAAATTGTTGTCCCTTTGCCAGCCAGCGCGGTGCTGACGCAATCAGCTTGCCGTGCATCACCGAGAATCACCCGGCCGACCCCGCCCTCAATCGCTTCTTTTGATCCCAATAGCTTGATCCGCATTCTGCCTTCTGCATAATGTTCACTCACATGGTCGATTTGGCTGCTTGGCACATCAGTGATCAATGACTCTTCATCAGGGAAATTTTTCAGCACACCGGGAACGTTGCTCAAAATGACGAGCGTGTTCGCTTTCAGCGCAATCGCCGTTGCCCCGGCCGCACGGTCGCCGTCCACATTGATCGCCTCATTTTCATAGCTGATAGCCGGTGGCGTGAGAACAGGCACATACCCACCTTCGAGCAGCATGGTCAGCAAATCGGTGTTGACAGCCTCTACTTTACCAGTGAAATTGTTGCGGATGATACGCTTACGGCCGTTCTCCACCACGCGGATCGCCGACTTGCGCTTGCCGCGCCACAGACCGCCATCAATCCCACTCAGCCCGACCGCATTCACGCCCAACGCTTGCAGCTTTTCGACGATCATTTTATTCATTTTGCCGCAATATACCATCTCAAAAATCTCAAGCGTCTTACGGTCAGTCAGGCGGCTGGTGTAGCCACTGGGCGACGTGACAAATTGTGGCGGATGCCCCAACGCCTCGGCGACCGCATTGGTTTGCGATGACCCGCCATGCACGACGATCAACTGTTTGCCTGCCTTTACCAACTGGGCAATATCGGCGCAAAATGCGTCGTAATCAATCCCTTCACTACCGCCTACTTTGACAACTATCATTGCACAAATCCCTTCTTTCTGTAGAGACGTAAGATTTTACGTCTCTTGTAGTATGTAGAGACGCAAAATCTTGCGTCTTTACATTAGATTGGGTGAAGACCGACAAAGCCGAGTCCGGCCGTTTCATCAAAACCAAGCATCAAGTTCATCGACTGCACGGCCGATCCGGCCGCACCTTTCATCAAATTGTCGATGGCTGAAATAGAGACAACCCGCTTCCCTTCTGGGTCATTTTCAAACCCCACATCGGCGTAATTTGTCCCCGCCAAAATTTTCGGCTCAGGGTAGCGATACACGCCCCCCCGATCTTTGACGATGCGGACAAACGGCTCATTTTTATATGTGCTGCGGTACAGTTTCCACAGGTCTTTGTCAGTCAGGGCTTGATTGACAAAGACGTGCGCCGTACACAACACGCCGCGAATCAGCTCGACGGCCGTGCCGCTAAAATGCAGCTCAATCGGGCCAACCGCCTGTTGAATTTCAGCTTGATGACGATGCCCGACTGGCGCAAACGAGCGTACCACGTTGACCCGTTCCGGGTGATGGGTAGCAAGACTGTGCTTGTTGCCCCCTTCGGACGACCCTACTTTGACCTCGATCACAACCCGCTCGATCAAGCCCGCTTTTGCCAATGGCAACAAGGCTAAATTGGAGGCGGTCGCATTGCAGCCTACGCCGCTGACGTATTTTGCGCCTTTTAACTGTTCGCGGTGCAGTTCCGGCAGCCCGTAGACAAATTTGCCGAGCCAGTCGGGGGCGGGATGCGGTTTGCCGTACCATTTTTCGTAGGCGGCCGCGTCGCGTAGCCGAAAGTCTGCGCTGAGGTCGATAATGTATTCGCCCAGTTGCGCCCACTTTTCGATGTCGTTGGCGGCCGTGCGGTGGGGCAGTGCCAAAAACAACACATCAACCGGTTCGAGCGCATCGACTGTGGTGAATTTCAGCTTCGTTGCCCCGCGCAAATTGGGGTGCGTGCCATGCACATAAGTACCCGCCAACCGATTCGAGGTGACTTGATGAACGTCTATTTCAGGATGCCCCAGCAGCAGGCGGAGCAGTTCGCCCCCCGCGTAGCCAGATGCACCGACAATGCTTGCTTTAATCATAAGTTTGTGTCAGGGTCAACCAATTGAGGCTGTTCATTATTGGGTAAGAAATTATCTTGACTGATCACTTTCTGTCCCGTTCGTGCTTCTAATTGGCAACGTGCATCACCTGCAATTGCGCCGCCATCTTGCGCTGCTTTACGGTTTTGTTCAAATCCCTGCGCGTTATCATTGCGCGCGATTTGCGTGGTCGATTCTTCACCCAGCGCGGTCAAAATCAACTCGATATTGCTCATATGGTCACGCAGCACATGGCGTGATTCTAATGCCTTTAACTCTTTGTGCTCGGCCGTGGTCAACGAGAATGTTCCTTTGCTAATTTCGTCTGTTAGGATTGCATAGTCGCGCTCGTTTTCAATCCCGCGTTCTGCCCATTCATCTGTCAGTTCATCACGTGTCGCTTTGCCACGCAGTCGATAAACTATCCAATCATCGCTCCGTCCAGCCTTTTTATAAAGCTCCCACAGACGGCCGACAGCGCTTTTGGAAGGATTAAACGCATCCGCTAATACCGCGTAACAGCGTTCCTGGTACCTAATCAGATCGCCCCGCACTGTTTCCTTGACCCGCCGTGAATCAATACGGAACAGCCACCCGTGCATGAACTGGAGGGGTAAGGCGATCATCTCACTGGTGTGCGGCCGTTTGCTATTCGGGTCGATGTCTATGACGACGAACGTCACAGACATCATCTTTTCAGACAAAATCGGATCGCTTGCCAATCTTGAACGCTGAGGCGACCAAGCTATCCCGATATTCTCACAAATCGGTTTGAGTGCAACGTAAATCGTGCCGTCAGACATCCGAACGGCCGGGATCGTATCATCGTAGAATGAAACTTGTTGCTGCTCGATAGGCGTTAACGGGTTCATACAGCCACTTCCTCTCTCAACTTGCTCTTAGCTACCTGATCCCACTTTTAACACGTAATCAACCATTTTGCCCGGAATGTTTACGCCGGTGGGCAAAATGCTGTTGCGGAACTCCATTGTGTAGTTGACTTCGTTGACGACCATTTTGCCGTCTTGCGTTTCCATCAGGTCAACCGCCACAATACCGCCACCGACTGCCTTTGCGGCCGCACGGGACATCGCATCGATCTGATCGGTGATCTCGCAGACGCTCGCTTCGCCACCCCGCGCCGTGTTCGTAATCCAGTGGGGGGATTTGCGTAGGATGCCGCAGATCGTCACATCATCGACCACAAAGGTGCGAATGTCGCTGCCTTCTTTCTTGTCCACATACTCTTGAATGTAGAAGATGCCGTGATGGACGCTGCCCAATGTCGCTTTGTGTTCGAGGAGAGATTCGGCCGCTTCTCGATCATTCACCTTCGAGAGCAAACGCCCCCACGAACCAGTCGCTGGCTTGAGAACAACCGGATAACCCATCTCCTCAATCGCTGCCAGCCCCGCTTCTTCGGTGAACGCGACGCGCACTTCTGGCGACGGTACATCATGATGAAACAGTGCTGCACTGGTGGCTAATTTGTCACCGCATACCTGGGCAACATGTGCCGTGTTTACTGTCGGCACATCCCACACTTCCAAAATTTGTAGCGCAGCCAGGGCGCGGGTGTGGCTGACACAACGCTCCATGATCACATCATATTTTGTCCAGGGCTCGCGGTCTGCCAAATTAAAGTGACAATGCCGCACATCGATCAAATCAAGGTCAACGCCGCGCTCCTGAAACTCAGAAATGAGCAGCTTTTCCTCTTTGCGAATACGTGAGTAAAGAAATCCAACTTTCATAACGAAGGGATGAGGGATGAAGGATGAAGTTGCCCTCATCTTTCATCCTTCATAATTCATCCTTTTTTATTCGCCCCAATCTTCTTCGACTTCGGGTGCTTCTTCAACGGTGAGCGGATCGATACTGGTGATTTCCAGTTCTGACCCACAATCGGGGCATTCGACCAATTCGCCAGCCATAACATCGGCCGCAATTTCTACTTCACCTTCACAGATTGGACATGTTGCATTCATCGTAAAAAACTCCTAAATGAGACACAAAAAAACCCTACCAAAATCTGGCAGGGCTTTGTTTCTTAATTATTTGAGAGACAAGCACAAAAAGCCAGACACGATTGTCTGTTACATTTTTTTCGTCTTGCGCTTCTTTGTCTCACATTTGCACATAGCGTCGATAGTTTACCCTTGCTGTTGTGCTATGTCAACATAGATTTGTGTCAACACGGCCGCCAAAAAAAGAGAAAATCCGTCAGAAATTGCCGCTACAGTCAAAAGCATGACGAACCTAGCTATCGAAACACAACACACAAGCGATTCTATTCGCAGGCATCTGCCATTGTTGCTGTTTGCCATCACGTTGATCGTTTTCAGTCTGTCGCTCAACTACTTTTTGACCAGCGATAATCCGAGACCTGACTTGGCGCAAACGGCCGCGATCACATCACCCGCCGATACCGTAACGGGCGTGTTGCCCCTCATGTCTGGTGGTGACGATGCGATAGGGACAAATTGGCGGCCGCTTTCTGGCGACTGGATAATGGAAGACGGCCGTTTGCGCCAAACCAATCTGAGCGGATTTGACCAAGCTATCGTTTATGTCTCGCGGGTCTTTCGCACGTATGCGCTTGATGTAACGCTGCGGCATACAGAGAACAGCGGCGGCGGCGTACTCTTTAACATGCAGAGCGAAGACAGCCTCGCCAGTAGCCATCTTGTGCGCTTTGAATCAGACGGTAGTGCGCTTTATTGGGGATATTTTGATGAAAACGGACAATTTGTAGGGCAAGGATTCGCGCCGATCACGGCCGATCTTCTACAAGCGAACAGGCTCGTCATCAAAAGCCACGCCACCGATTATGAAGTGTGGTTAAATGATCTATTGCTGGCTGAAAATGTACCGCTCCACACGGCCGGAGGGCATGTTGGCTTGGCCGTATCGCAAGCAGATGTCATCTATGAAAACATCTCGGTCTTGCCGATTGATGGTGTAGGTACTGCGCCTGCCATCCCAGAAAAGCTGATCGCCCAAGCCGAAACAATCAACGGCCGCTGGGTGTTTGAAACAGATGTCGTCCATCAAATGCAAGACGACCCCACCGATTACATGCTTGCGCTCAACGTGCTGGGCAAGCGTTACCTCCTTGAGACCACAGTCGATTTGGGTGATGGCACGGCCGCGCCAGACAACGGGGCAGGCTTTATTTTCCACATGCCCGACCGCGCCACCCGCGCTGGGGCCATGATGGTGCGCTTCATGGATCACGGGCAGCAAATTCTCTGGGGTCAATTTGACGAAAACGGCATGTTCAAAGGAATCGGCAACCTCGGTTTAGAGTTGCCACTAAATCAATCGCGCCATTTAGCTGTCCGGGTGGGCGCAGGATCGTTCGATATTTTGATCGACGGACAAGAGCGCATATCAGATGTACCATTGACCGAGCGAGAGGGGTGGATCAGCCTGATCGCGTTTCGTGGCAATGTTACTTTTAGCGACATCAACTTAAACATCGGAGATTACTAATGGCAGCTTTTACATCACAACGCGGGGCAAATACGGCCGGAGTGTCAACGACACCCACCCTCTTCCAAAAATTCCAGGCAACCGATCTTTATCACCCCCTGTTCGCCTTTTTGATCACACGCCTTGTCGTATTTTTGGGCGGCTACATCGGCGAAATCGCCATCCCCAGCATCGACAAAGAAGGTTACTACCATGTCGCCCCCGACAATTTGTTTGTCGATATTTGGTCACGGTGGGATAGCAGCTTTTACATCTCTATTGTCGAGCAAGGATATAGCTATGTGCCAGACCAAATCAGCAACGTCGCCTTTTTCCCGCTCTATCCACTGCTCACGCGCATTGTCAGCATTTTTACCCCCACCGTGTATAGCGCAGGTCTCATCGTCAGCCATCTTTGCTTTCTCGCGGCTCTCATATTTTTATACAAATTGACCGCGCACGAATTTGACAAAGCGGCCGCCAGTCGCACCGTTTACTACATCGCCGCCTTTCCCACCGCATTCTTTTTCAGCGCGTTTTACACCGAAAGCACCTACTTGTTGATGTCGGTCGCGGCCGTCTATTTTGCACGGCGCAAACGATGGGTATGGGCGGCTCTCTTCGCTATGCTCACCACCGTCAGCCGTGTGGTTGGCTTAGGCATCTGGGGTGTCGTCGGCCTCGAATGGCTCAATGCACAGGGCTGGTCACTTTCCACGCTCTTTCACAGATCGGCATGGCAAAACTTAGCACAAGGTATGCGCCGCAACTGGAGCGAACTTTTGGTCATCTGCCTCGTGCCGTTAGGGTTGATCAATCACATGCTTTTCTTGTCCCGCACGGTGCAAGACCCCCTCGCTTTTTGGTCAGTACAATCTGCTTGGGGGCGCGAAGATTTGGGCCCGATCAAAATTATTCTGCGTGATATAGTGCTGCTTTTTAGCCAAAACTTTGGAACGGGCGACATCTGGTGGCATGTGATTTTTGATGTAGGCGCACTCGCCTTTGTGTTGCTCATGGCAATCGCTATCTGGCGCAATTTGGGTGAAGGCATGGCGATCTACTGCGTGATTGCGATGTTGCTCCCCGCCAATAGTGGTTCTGTTAGTCTCATGCGCTATGTTCTGATCTTGTTTCCCGTCTTTATGATGCTCGGCCGCTGGGGGCGACGGCACACGCTAGATCGTGCGCTGACGATTGGATTCACGATGTTCTTGGGCATTTTCACAACGATCTTTGTCAATTGGATATTTGTCGCTTGATTTCTATCGCCACATCCGTCATCCCGAACTAGCCAAACGGGTAGGTACATCCTCGCTATTTGCCTGATCACGACGGCCGCTCCCGTTGCTATCATTCCTCCATGTTTATTGTAGTAGAGACGCACCGCCGGTGCGTCTCTACCGGGTTATTGTAAAGACGCAAGATTTTGCGTCTCTACAGG
>CALECP010000129.1 GCA_937949915.1 uncultured Anaerolineae bacterium | reverse complement strand
AACTCTGGCGGCAACACAACTGTTTCTATCGACGGCAACACGGGCGACATCAAATTAAACGGTGTCTCTCTGCTCGACACGATCAAAGCCCTAGAAGCCCGCATCGCGCAATTGGAAGGGTAAAACACATCATCATTTTGTGGAGACGCAAGATGTTGCGTCTCTCTCTTTTTCTTTGAAAATGGGCGCAACATCTGTGTCTCTCAGATCGTTGAAAAGAGACGTAAGATTTTACGTCTCTACTTGGTTCGTTTTCAATTGTTGTATGTGTCCAACAATCACACGTCGGTGTCAATTAAGCTAGATAATCGGGTGCATTCTGCCCTGACCCAATACAAATAAGGATAATGAGCAATGACAACAAAATCAGATTTTTCAGCCCACGAATGGAAACGCATCATCAATGCGCCCCATTGGATTTACCTCGCGTTAGTGGAGGCAGAGTCGGGCAATTTTATGACGCAGCGCAAAGAGGCGAAGGCGTTAGATAATTTTATTGATCGCTATGAGCCAGCGGCCGCGCTGGTACAAGCGATTCTCGATGACCAAAAAGAGGCGGATGACAAACTAGATGGCTCTTACACTGATGCGAGACTAGCACTCGGCCGGATCGGTAAATTGTTAGATGATAAGGCGAGTGAGCGTGAAGAGGCGGCCGTGCGTGGCTTCTTGCTCGATGCGGCCGAAACGATTGCAGAAGCTGTGACAGAAGAGCGCGGCCGGATTGGCAAAAAGGCGGATGCAATAAGCGCGAAAGAGCAAGATGTGCTGGACATGATTGAGAAAGCACTCAACCCGAAAAACCGTGCGTCTAGGCGTGGCACGATCCGCAAATTGCCGACGGCAGCACCGGGCGAAACAAAACAAGACCTTCTCCGTAGAGCGTCTGGCGGGGCAACTCGTCGTCCGGCCGCAAAAGCACAACCGGCCGCCAAACAAGTAGGCGCGATGACGGAAGCGGAAGCGAAAAAGAAAGCGGTCGCAGAACGGGCGGCGGAACGGCGGGCAGAAAAGGCGAAAAAAGAGGCGAAAAAGGCGGCCGTAGCAAAACGGGCTGAAGAACGTCAGGCAGCGAAAGCGGCCGAAGCTGAAAAAGAAGCGGCTCTCCGCAAAGCGGCCGCGGCGGAACGCGCAGAAGCACGGCGCGAAGATCAACGGAAGCGTATGGCGGCCGCGAAGGTGCGCCGTGAAGCAGCCGAAGCAAAAGCAAAAGAACAGCAGTTAGCGAAAGCGCGGCGGCAAGCAGCACAAGCGAGAGCAAAGGCGAAAGCGAATGAGCAACAAGCCCAACAGCAACGTCTAGCCAAAGCGGCATCTGACCGGGCGGCGAAGAAGGCAGCGGCCGAAAAAGCGAAAAAAGCGGCCGAAGCAGCCGCCAAAGCAGCGCAGGCGGCCGAAGCGGCACAAGCAGCAGAAGCAGCCAAAGCGGCCGAAGCAGCAGCGAAGGCGGCCGCCATTGCAGCAGCCGCGGCCGTCAAACGGTACACCATCAAACCGGGCGATACCCTTAGCCATGTCGCGCTTCATTTTTATGGCAACGCCAATCGCTGGCGCGACATTTTTGAGGCGAACAAAGGCACGATTGAGAATCCGAGCTTGATCTTCCCCGGTCAGGAGATCATCATCCCCGACTAGGCGACTGCCTCACGTTTCACACCATTTCACTATTTATTGATAAAAGGACACGGGCGGCCGTGTCCTTTTTGTTTTGCTGTTTTTCGGTTGCTCACGTTGCATGTGCAGATGGTCTATAATGAGCAAAAAGCAATATGATAAATCAGGTCACAAACAAAAAGGAAAAAGCATGAAAGTAATCTCAGTATTTGGCAGCGCACGGCCGCAGGCGGGTGAAGCCGACTATGTACAAGCGCAAGAGGTCGGCCGATTGTTGGCGGAGGCTGGTTATGCGGTCGCTACAGGCGGCTATCATGGCACGATGGCGGCCGTCAGCGAGGGCGCGGCCGCGGCAGGTGGTCATGTGATCGGTGTTACGTGTGGACAGATCGAGCGCATGTATGGCTCGGTGGTCAATCCATGGGTGACGGAAGAGATCAAGTACGACACGCTAATGGCACGACTACAACATTTGACGACGCAAAACGCTGGCGCAGTCGTGCTACCGGGCGGCATCGGTACGTTAGCGGAGTTGGCTCTGACATGGAATTTGATCCAGTGTGAAGAGTTGACGGCACGGCCGTTTGTGCTGCTGGGGCAAACGTGGCGCACGATGGCGCACACGCTGTTTGATCCCGCTTATGTGCGGTCGTCCCATTTTGAATTGGTGCATTTTGCAGATGATGCGGCCGCGGCCGTCACCCCATTTCCCAGGATGAGGTAAAATTGGGGAAATAACGAATGACGAACGACGAGTGACGAGTGGGTTGCGACCCATTCATCAGTTGGAAACGTCGTGTTTTGCGAATGGCGAAAGCGCGTCTCTTTTACTCGTCATTTGTCACTCGTAACTCGTAATTCGTAACTATAAAAGATGGATAAACAGATGGGCTGGCAACCAAATCGGTTAGAGCAACAACGGCTGGATAAGCTGGAAAAATTGAATGAAGCGGGAATCGAAGCGTACCCGACGCAAGTTGAACGGACGCATAGTACGGCCGCTGCGATTGAGGCGTTTGAGGATGATCCTGACAATGACCAGATTTTGGTGACAGTGGTCGGCCGTCTCGTCAGCTTCCGCGACAAGGGCAAGCTGGTATTCGCGCACGTTGAAGATGGGTTCGGCCGTGTCCAGCTTTTTGTGCGGCGCGACAATGTGGGTGAAGATTCGCACCGTGTCCTAAAAAAGCTGACCGATTTGGGCGACTTTGTGCAAGCTACTGGAACTGTTTTTCGTACCCGCACCGGTGAAGTGAGCGTTTTGGTGCAAGCGTGGAAGCTATTGAGCAAAGCGGTCACGCCGTTGCCCGTTGTCAAAGAGGTGCGCGACGATGAGGGCAATATCGTCTCCCGACACAATGCGTTTGCCAATGTAGAAGATCGCTATCGTCAACGATACGCCGATCTCGCTGTCAACCCCGATGTGCGCGATGTGTTTATCAAGCGGGCAAAATTGGTGTCTGCCCTGCGCCGTTTTATGGATGATGCTGACTTTTTGGAGGTGGAAACACCGATTTTGCAGCCGATTTATGGCGGGGCAGCGGCACGGCCGTTCACAACCCATCACAATCAGTTGCACCAAGATTTATATCTGCGTATTTCGTTTGAACTGTATCTCAAGCGGCTGCTTGTCGGTGGACTCGAGCGCGTGTATGAGATCGGCCGGGACTTTCGTAACGAAGGGGTGAGCTATAAGCACAATCCTGAATTTACCCAGCTTGAGTTTTATGCCGCCTACTGGGATTACAACGATGTTGCCAACTTTGTCGAGGCGATGGTGCGCGATGCGGCGTTAGCTGTCAATGGCACAACAGTTGTCCACTTTGGCGAACACACAATGGATTTGGGTGATCCGTGGCGCAAGGTGACGATGCGCGATGCGATTGCAGAGATGTCCGGCATCGACTACATGGATTACACCGACGCGGATAGCTTGCGCGGCCGGATGCGTGAGATCGGCGCAAATGCACCATCTGATGCGACATGGGGACGCTTGATCGACAATCTGTTTGGCGATTATGTCGAACCAAAGCTGATCAAGCCGACCTTTATTATGGATTATCCGCGTGACATCAGCCCGTTGGCGAAACGCAAGCCGGGGGACGATTTTCATGTCGAACGGTTTGAGTATTTTATTGCGGGGATGGAAATGGGGAACGCTTTTACGGAGCTAAATGACCCGATTGACCAGCGCGGCCGATTTGAAGATATGCAGCGACTGTATGCAGCCGATGATGACGAGGCGCATCCTATCGACGAAGATTATTTGAAGGCGATGAGCTATGGAATGCCGCCTAATGGTGGTTTTGGCACGGGCATCGACCGCCTGACAATGCTATTGGCAAATAAGCCAAGCATCCGCGAAGTGTTACTGTTTCCCCATCTGCGCGACAGAGGGGATGCTTAATTTTTCAAACAGTTCCCTCTAATAAGGGAATATGTTAAAATGATAAACAATAGGTTTTCAAGCGATGAATGATGTGGACAGAGCAGATACCACGCATATCCCTTCCGCACTAGCGGAAATTATCGAAAATTTTTCTTTTTGCGAAGGCAGAGAAAAATTAGAGTACCTCTTGGAATTTGCGGAGCAAATGCCTGCACTTCCAGAACGGCTGAGTACCAACCGGGACAACATGCAGGAAGTACATGAATGTATGACTCCTGTGTTTGTTCACGGAGAGGTGGAAAACGGTCAGATGGTTTACTGGTTCGATGTTCCTCCAGAGTCGCCAACTGTACGAGGCTTTGCTGTCATTATGATACAAGGCGTAAGCGGGCAAGCGACACCAGAGGAAGTGCTGAAAATCCCATCAGATTTTTATCTCGGCACCGGGCTACAAACTGTTTTATCTGGACAGCGCATGAACGGCATGAGTACGTTTCTTAACTATATGAAACATATCGCCGAACAAACGCAACACCCCTCCTCACCTACTTGATCTTGTCTCCTTCTGCTTACTGCTATCTGCTTTGAGAGGGTGTCGGATAATATCTTTTATTGTCCGATGCCTTCTTTCTTTGTAGGGGTGTAAAAAGAAAGGCAAAGTCAAAATGTAACCGAATAACAACACATGTATAGGCGTTGTACAAATTAGCGATAATGCAGAAGCGATGGAAGTTTTAGGTCAAGAATCAGCAAAAGCGAATGATAAGCTGAGGAAGCTATTAGATCATTATCTCGGCCGCCCTGTTGCAGACCGCATTTTGCATGAAAAGGGAGATGGTCGGCCGCAGCTTGTGTATGCCACCGTGATGTTTGCTGATATTCGCAGTTTCACGACCATTTCAGAGGGGTTGGATTTGGAGGAGTTGTTCGAGCAGATCAGCGAGTATTTTACGATGATGAACCGGGCGGTGGAAAAGCATAGCGGGGTGTTGCTCAGTTTTGGAGGAGATTCGGTTTTGGCATTGTTTGGCGCACTCGATAATGAAACAAATCATGCGCTCCATGCGGTTCGTGCTTCGGCCGAAATCATGGATCAGCTCGCCATCCTCAACCAAGAGCGAATGGCAAAAGAACGGCCGCCTTTTCGTGTTGGCATCGGGGCCAATAGTGGTGAGATGGTGATCGGTCACTTGGGTTATGAGAACCGCAAAGAGTTCACCGTGTTAGGCGATTGTGTCAATACGGCCAAACGATTGAGCGACCTAAGCAAAGAGATGCCGTTTTATTCGATTTTTGTGACCAATTCATGTTTAGAAGGGGCGCGAGATTGTGGCTTGTCGAGCCAATGGGATGCGTTCGATATGGGTAAAGTAGAAGTAAAAGGCAAACGCCGCGCTGTTCCCACATTCGCTATTAGCCCACCTGAATAAACTCGCCCAACTTGCCGCACACCGTTACAATCATGTTCCTATGCGAGTTTATGCTTCTCTCTCTCTATTGATTGCTATTATTTTGCTGACGGCCGCCTGTGGGAATGCCACCCCTACGCCAATGCCGACCGAACCGGCGACGGCCGTACCGACAGCAACAATCCCTTTGCCCACAGAGACGGCTACGCCCCAGCCACCGACAGGGACACCTACAGAGACAGCAACCCCCACCAACACCCCCACTCCGACCGATACTCCGACCGCTACTGCAACCAATACGCCCACCCCAACAGCCACCCCGTTACCAGCCCAGATCAATGTCTCGAACCAACAGGTGCGAGAAGACGGGTTGATCATCGTAGATCGCGTGATTGTGCCAGAGAGCAGTTGGGTGGCTGTTTATTCGGCCGAAACATATCTCGACGCGGTGCGCGTAGAAGCAGGCACGACAACCAACATCGAATTTACCCTGAACCCGTTGAGCATAGGCAATGATATTCGCTTCTCACTCCACCAATTTAATGACGGGCCCTTTAACCCGGAAAGAGACGCGATCATCGAAGAAAACAACGCCTCGGCCGTCGTGACCATCGTTGCCGACATCGCTGTGACTGTGCCAGATTTTTTCGCTACCGATCAGACCATTGGCGAAGATGGTGTTTTGCTGCTCGACAGCGTCATGCTAGATCGTCCCGGTTGGCTGGTGGTCTATCCCGATGATGACGGTGCGATTGGCGACCCGATTGGCCTGCGCTATATGAATGCAGAAACGCTGGAAAATGTAGAACTGCCGATTGAATGGCGCAAAGGAACACCGCGCCTGACGATTATTTTCCATGAGGATACAGGCCGACTCGGCCGTTTTGATCCTGCAACCTCTGATGACCCCCTTTTGGTACGCAGCAAGCCATTAGCCCAACTGATCAATATCAGCTATCCGCCCTTGGTCGATGTGATCGACCAATCGCTGGTTGGCGACACGCTTTATATCGACCGCGTGGTTGTCGATGCGCCTGCTTGGGTTGCTATTTGGCGCGATAATGGATTCGGCCGCCCAGACCGTGTGATAGGATTTTCGCCGCTTAATCCTGGCATAAATCGCAACGTGGGGGTCGAAGTCGTGACAGGGTTGGTCACTGATTTGCTGCACGTGCAAGTGCATGTTGACATCGACGACGCGGGACTGTTCAACTACCCCGGTCTCGACCAACCGATCACGGTGGATGGCGAAATCCGGCCGTACCCCTTCAGTGCGCGGTCTGGCAATTATGTGATCGCCAGCGATCAAGCGATTGAGCGCAATGGCGAGCAAGCAACGGTGACAGTCGATACGGCCGTCAGCGATCTCGATATGTTTGTCGTCATCCGCACCGATAATGATGGCATCGCTGGAGACGTGATCGGTCATCAATGGGTGCCTGCTGGCATCAACCACGATGTCGTCATAGACATAGACGACGATGCTCTGACCCTGATCCTGCACGCCACCCTCCACATCGATCTCGATACGATTCGCACCTTTGAATACCCAGACGGCCGAGACACCGAACTGATCCGCAACGGCGCATGGATCGCCTCTCCCTTCGTCGCCACACCTTAATTACGGTGTTTCAGTAAATCAGGCTGCCAGTTTAATTTTTCGTAACTAAATATCGTATTTTCATTGATATTTGTAGCGATAATGTGGCGAAACGAACACGATAAACTGTTTGCGGCCGACTGATACACTGAGAAACTGAATAACCCTACACATCGTTAGAGATAGCTTGTATTGAGATATTGCAAGAATTGTGTCTGTGTTTGTAATGACACAAGCGTCTCTTCATCTGTTGTCACCAATTGCGCGAGCAGAGCGAGTGCCAGTGTAAACACCTGACTGCGGTTTGCACCAAACAGCAAATTAAACCGCCCTTGCAGTGCGCCAAATTCGTCCACTTGCTGGGGTGAAAGGCGGATCGATGTCCATTTCGCCTCGACTGAATCCTCTATCGGCATCACGTCCCATAAAAAGTAGAGTGATTGCATATCGGTGATGCCTTCTGGCATTTCACGAGCGCGGCCGACCACGGCCAGCCGAATCGCTTCCATACGCGTGTTCAAGATCATGACAGCCATATCAGGAATATCGGCACGGCCGAAGTGGGGCAACTGGCGGCCGAGCGCACCGATTTGTTGCTTTTGCTCTGGCGATAGCTCTACATAGACGCTTTGGCGGGGAACGGGTCGTTTCGGCCGTCCGGGCTTGCGTTTCTGTTTGTCTGTCAGCAGTTCGCGGAATGTGCCTTTAGACGATGGGGCTTCTTCGCTCTGTCTCATCTAAGTCCCTGGCTCTTTTGACGGTAGCCGTCGTTATTATCGAGAAAGTTATTGACAAATTCGGCCGTCAACTGGGGCAACCGCTGATCCATCATTTCAAGACAGAGATGCAGACAGAGCAAGCAGATACGGCGTGGATAGCCGCGCGATTCTTGCCAAATCGGCATCAGGGCTTCTTCTGTAAAAAGGGGGGGGAGTTTGCTGTCGCGTCCGGCCGCTTGCAGTCGCCACTCGATCAGGCCGAGTGTGTCTTGCGGTGTCAGCGGGTCAAGGCTGGAGCGGGTGGCAACGCGGTCGTTAAAATCGGGGGCTGTCCGCAAATTGATGTCCAGTTCGGGACGGCCGAGCAAGATCAATTGGTACGCTTTGCCGCCACGTGGGTCGCGGAAGTTGAGAATGCGGCGCAGGTCTTCAAACTGTTTGTCGATCAATTCATGCGCTTCGTCGATGATGATCAGTGGCAACACCCCTTCCTCTGTCTTTTCGATCAAGAATTGGCGCAGTTCAGTCAATTGGTCTTCGGTGGCACGGCGGGTGCGTACCCCAAATTCGGCCGCGATGCGCCTCAATAGAAGCAGCCCGCTTTGTTTGGGCGGCTCATCGACACGGGCCACGATGAAATCTTTGCGGTTTTGGTAGCGGGAGTGAAACCAAGAGGCCAGGGTTGTTTTGCCTGTGCCGACTTCACCGACGACCACGCTGGCCCCTTGTCCGGCCTCGACCATAAAGCTCACTTTGGAGAGGGCGCGGCGGGTATCGGCCGATAGGTACATGAAGCGCGGATCCGCTTCTATGCTAAATGGCGGCACAACAACACCCAGCATCGCCCAGTTGGTACGGGCATAATGGTCAAAATCAAAGGGAAACGTATCATCACTCATGCGATCAATGGTATATAAGGAGGGCGTTATTGTCAATTTGTTACTTATTGCGACGATCTATAGCATACACATGGCGATACAGTACCGATTAAGTCAATCTATATGCTATAGATTGTTTGACAACGCATTCTAGGCGTGTTAGACTCGTCTTTGTCAATTAACACTGCCTTAACTATGTGTACAGACGTGGCTATAGGGTTCGACACCGCCATTTCGAGATTCTATGAGTCTGTACACGCTAAATAGATAGGGTATATGAAAAAGAAAGGTCGAACACCGCCATGTTCGACCTTAATGCAGGTGGTATAGATTCGCTGCTTTGCCTTTGGTTTAACACCGCCGTGTGTTTCCAAAGACCCCAGTTGTGGGAGGGGATTTTTATATCCCTTTGCAGTTATTCTTTTCTTGCTACCAACAGCATAACACAGCCAATTTTGGCTGTCAAAATAAGCGTTTTGGCTTTGGCTGATCGGTTGAGTTTGTGCTGCCTGCGAAATGAGCGATAGCAATAGATGGAAGTTTCGCCTGCGTTGGCTGCTGCACAGCGTCGTTTGTTTGCGCTGCGTGCTGAACTGAATAAAAAGACAGCAAAGCAACCAAACGGATCGGGTGGGTGGCTGGATGCGCTGAAGGCGCGGGTGAATGGGGCGGCCGAACGTGTTGAGACAACGCCTGTAGAACCTATCCTTATAAAGGAAGAGTGTGAAGAGAAAGAGGCGGCCGCTCCGGCCGCTTTTTTGGCAATTGTGCCAGATGTGGCGGTGGCGATGCTGCGGGAAGAACGGGCAGCGGCCGGACGGATTTGGTGGTTGCTGCGGGGGATCGATGTGACAGGGCAGGGGGCGGTAAAGACGGCACAGGCACGGGCGCAATTGGCGACGAAGGGGGCGGCGTGGCGTGTGTGTGGCTGGCGGCAGTTAAGGAATTTGTTGGGTGCAGGCGAGGGCGTTTTTTGGGAACGGCGTAATGGCACAATTTGGTTGCGTTCGTTGGCAAAGGTGGCTGCCAGCTTGGGGGTAGAAAGGGTGTCGGCCGAGGCGGTGCGTGTGCCGGTGGCCGATTTGCTGGGGACGATGGGGGCGGTACGGGCGACGTTGTATGCGGCTTTTCATGGCGGCCGTGGAGAGCATGGGGGGCCGATTGCACGGCAACGGCTGCGCGAGGTGTGTGGGGTGTGCGAACGTAGCCAGATAGCGTACGAACAACGACGGGGGGTGCGGAGTACGCCCCAATTTGCCGTATTGCCAAATGATGTGGAAGCGGCTGCATGGCGACATGGACGCGCCATTTTCCAAATTGAAGATGTACGGGGGAAGTATGGCCCGGCTGGCGCACAGGTACTGGTCAGGCAGTTACCAAATCGGTATACGGCGAAATACGCGGTGTCCGGCCGTCGAAAACGACGTTTGAATCGACAATTGACAGACCTGCTGAACATGGGGACAGCGGGGAACGGCTACAGTCGATTTGAACGGATGTTTTGGACGGACGGGGCTGCGGCCGTGAAGATGGGTGGGGATCGTTTTGTCAATGATGGTGGCAAATGGTGGTTTACGGTGTGATTTTTTTTGCGCTGACGGCCGGAAATTGTTTGCAGCCTTTATTGGGGATTTACTTATAATTGCTGGATGATTGGAACGATTGACTTAAATTTCTTGGGGTTGCCCCACACGATAGCCAGCTATGTACTGGAAAGCAGCGATGGTCTGGTACTGGTGGAGGTGGGGCCTAGCACGTGCCATCAAGCGTTGGTGGCGGGGCTGGCAGAAATGGGGGCGACGACGGCCGATGTGCGTCATGTACTGCTGACGCATATTCATCTGGATCATGCGGGTGCGGCCGGATGGTGGGGGCAGCAGGGCGCACGGGTGTATGTGCATGAGCGGGGGGCAAGGCATTTGATCGACCCGACGCACTTGATTGCGAGTGCGAAAATGATCTATAAAGAGATGATGGATGTTTTGTGGGGTGAGATTTTGCCTATTCCGGCCGATAAGCTGACGGTGCTGCATGATAATGATGTGCTTAAAATTGGCGAACTACAGATCGAGGCGTGGGATACGCCCGGTCATGCGCGGCATCATTTGGCGTATGTGGTGGAGGATGTGGCGTTGACGGGAGATGTGACGGGGGTGCGCTTGTCGGATCATATTTTTACGGGGCTGGCGGGTGCGCCACCACAATTTGATGTTGAGGCGTATATGGGTTCGCTGGATCGGTTGGAGGCGGCTCGGTTTCGAGCGATCTACCCGACGCATTTCGGCCGGATCGATGATGTGATGGATCATTTGCAACGGTATCGAGCGATTGTCAATAGTTCGGCCGCGCTGGTGCAGGCACACATGCAAAATGGGGCAGATCGAGAGGCGTTGGTGCGTGCTTTTACGCTGTTTCAACAAGAGCGAGCGATGCGCCAAATGCTGCCAGATGCGATTTGGCAGTTGCACGAGGCGACGAACAAAAGCGCGATGTCGGCCGATGGGGTTGCGTTGTATTGGCAGAAACGCATAAAAAAGATGTGAAATTACTCAATTGTGGGGCGATAAAGCGGTCAATCAGCGTAAATTGCTTACAATGTGGGGGAAAGGAGACAAATTTTGAAGACGATGTGTGTTGTTCTAAAGAAGCATGTGTATTATGCACTTTTCCCATTTGTGCTTTGCTTTATTGTGGCTTGTGGGGAAGATGTGCCAATTGTGACAATTGTACCAACGGTTGCGGCAACAATTGCGCCGACAGAAGTGGCGGCCGCTACCCCCACACCTCCCCTACCACCGGGGCCATTGGTCAGCCGGATCGAGTTGATGATCTTAGAATCATTTCCGGTGCGCGTGAATGCGATTGTATATGGTAGTTTGCCAGATCGCTGCACGTCGATTGCGTCATTCGATACGTTACACGATGGAAATAAGTTGCTGGTTAATTTGAATACAGTTTCGGCCGAAACGTGTGAACCGGGCGCAGTGCCTTATGAGCAAATTGTGCAGTTGAACGTAGAGGATTTGGCGGCCGGAAAATATATTGTCGATGTCGAAGGGGTCAAAGAATCGTTTGAGTTTACAATCGATAACTTTATCACCCCCACAGATGTACCGATTTTACCGACAGATACACCACTCCCCACGCTTGAACCAACTGAGATTCCGTTGATCACCATTTCGGGCATGATCTGGGATGACCTATGTGATACAAGCGAGATTGTGTGGGGTGAACCATTGCCCGATGGCTGCCTGAGCATGGTGGGCGGCCGGGTACGGGCCAATGGCGAGATCGACCCCGATGAGAGCGGCATTCCCGGCGTGTTGATGGCAGTGGGCAAAGAGCGGTGCAGTGGTGAGACAGAATCATTTATGCAAGTGGTCAGTGATGAAAACGGCCGTTACACATTCCCCGATCTGGAAGCAGGGACGTGGTGCGTGTATATCGACATTGACACCGGCAGAAATGTAGAGGTGTTGCAGATGGGCAATGGTTCATCGGTGACGGCCCCTACGCCTGACCGCACTGGGACGACAGTGACACCGGAACGACTATCGGCCGAGCGTGTGATCAACTTCGGATGGGATTATGATGATAATTAGTTAGAAGGTTAGGAAGTTAAGAAAGTTGAAAAGTAAGAAAGTTAAGAAAAAGGCGTGATTGCCACCTAAAAATGACAACCACGCCTTTCAGCATCCGTCTATCTACTACCAATGTGGTTTTTCTAATATGCCACCCCTTCACTTACAGAGTATCAACAGAATCTTACGGTTAACATTACACTGTTTATCTCTCATTACGATGACAAAACAATGACAAAAAAACCTCAACGACCCATTACCGAAATCGCTGATTGGCTGGCAACTATTTACGGGAGTGCTGTCACAGAACTTGCGCCGATTGCTGGCGGATTCTGGTCGGCCGCTTACACATATCGCGTCGGCAATGATGATCTTGTCTTGCGCCTGAGCGATTTATCCGAAGGATTTATGCTGGACACGGCCGCGATGCAGTTTACGTCTCCTGATTTACCAATTCCTGAAATGCTTGAGACGGGGGAGGCGTTGGGACATCATTACGCTATTTCACGACGGCATTATGGGCGGTTTGTCGAGGATGTGACGGTAGAAGATGCTGATGCGGCCGGGGGCGCGATAGCGCGGTTGTTGGCAGGGTTACGCGCTGTCCCATCGTCGGCCGATAGCTCAGTTATCTGGCATCAAAATAATGATGACGATAATGGTGCGGCCGTCCTGACATGGCACGATTGGCTGCGCGGTGGATTGCGCGATCAGCCAGATGCTATCACGAGCGGCTGGCGCAAAAAACTGGCAGCGTACACACATTTTAACACCGTCTTTCAGGCGTGTGAGGCGCGTATCGAAACCCTGCTGCCCCATTGCCCCGAGCGGCGCGATCTGGTGCATGGGGATTTATTGCATCAAAATGTGCTAATTTCTGAGGATGCGACTCGTGTGACGGCGATCTTTTCATGGAAGTGTGCGGTGCGGGGCGATTTTTTGTTTGATACGGCGTGGTGTACGTTGTGGAGTCCGTGGCATCCCGGTATCGCTGCGGCCGATCTTTGGCAGCGCACCATTACAGCCCCCGATTTGAGTCCGCATGATTTGATCGATGCGCCGCTCCGTCATCATTGTTATGAATTGCAAATTGCGGCTTCTCATTTTGGCTGGAATGTGTGGACAGAGAATGAGGATGATCTGGCGGCCGTGGCGAAACAAGCGGAAATGATACTTGAGCGAGGGCCTTTAACGTTATGAATGAGCAAATTCGAGCGCGACTGGATGAAGCGGCCGTGCCATACATCATGCACACCCATCCTCCTTTTCGCACAGTCGCTGATATGGTGGCGCATTGGGATATTCGGCCGGAGCAAACGCTCAAAACAGTCGCATTGTGGATCAAAAATGGGGATTATTTGTTGATCGCGTTGCGCGGGTCAGATCGGGTTGATTACAAGCGGATCGCCAAACGATTCGGGGTTAGTCGGCGCAATGTCCGGCCGATGGCGGCCGACGATGTACTGGCTGTTCATGGCTATGTGGTCGGGGGTGTTTCTCCGTTTGTGTGGCGGGATGACGCGCATTTGCTGATAGATGATGCGATTGCCCAAGACGAAACGATCTACACGGGCGGCGGCACAGTCACCACAACATTACAGATGAAAATGGGCGATTTGCTGCTGACCAGTGCGGGAGAAGTAGGGGCGTGGCGGCAGACAAGTTAAAAGTTTGAAAGTTAAGAAGGTTAAAAGGTTTGTGTGAGCCGTCAACTTTTTAACTTTCCTACTTTCTCAACTTTTTAACCTTCTCACTCCCCCGGCTGCCAGCTAGGCATCCGCTCTTGTGATGAGAGTGTCGTCAATGATTTTTCTTGTAGGCGGTTGCGGCTGAGTAAAATAATGTTGCGATTGTCGCCATCTACGTTTGAATGGTAGGTGATCCATTCGCCATCGGGTGAGTAGGAGGGGTAAAAGTCGCCTGTATTGTTGTTGGTGATGCGGGTCGTGTTTTTGCCGTCTCGGCCGATCTCATACACTTCGCTGTTGCCATCCCGATCTGAATGGAAGATGATGCGCTCACCGTCAGGACTCCAATTGGGCGAGAAGTTGCCGCCATTTGAATCGGTTAATTGGGTCACATTTTCGCCATCTGCATCCATCACAAATAGTTGTCGATAGCTCAATTCTCGCGTGAAAGCGATCTGATTACCCCCCACAGAGAAAACGGGCGCAAATTCATCGGCGCGTGTGCCTGTCACATTGGTGACGTTTTCGCCGTTCACATCCATCGTATAAACATCGTAATCGTTGTCTCGATTGCTATGGAAAATGATTTGCTCGCCGTTGGGGTGCCAACTGGCAACGCTATCGTCTGCCCGGTTATTGGTGAGGTTGCGCTTGTTTTCGCCGTCTGCGTCCATTATGTACACTTCCCAATTACCGTCTCGTTTGGTATGGAACAATATCTGTGTGCCGTCGGGCGAAAAGACGGGATGCCAGTCGTCGAACCAGCTATCGGTCAGTTGTAGTTTGCCACTGCCGTCGATGTTGCTAATAAAAATATCGAAGTTGCCCGTTTCATTGGAAGAGAAGGCGATTTTGCCACCGCCGCCGCCTAGTTCACTGGAGAGATCGGGGGTCGGTTTGGGGGTGTTGGTTGGCTCGGCCGATGGTTCGGCTTCTGTCTCGTCAGCATCTTCCTCGTCAGTTTCCGTGTCACTGCGCTTGGTCGCTGTTGGGGCGATTTGAATCGGCCGTTCTGTCGGCGGGGCAGGGCGGGTTTCTGTTGCCGCGGCCGTGTTGGCGGCCGTTTGCACCCGCACATCTTCATCCGATAGCCGTTGATACAGTTGCCACCCGGCAAACAGCATCATGCCGATCAGCATGAGTGTGCCGACGATGCAGCCAGACGCGACAAAAAAGCGTGATTTAGAAGCGGGTTGACGTTGTTGTGATCGACTCATGTCAGTTTGTTTCCATCCTTTTGCATTTATTATAGCAGGGAGATGGCGAAATTTGGGCTATTTTCCGGCCGGTGAGCAATCGTTGGTTGAGCGTATAAATTCTTTCTCTCCTTCTCGTTTTATTTGTGTTACCCTTATCGCTGTTCAATAAAAGAGTTGGGTTAGGAATCCTTCTTCAAAATATAGTACGTTCAGGAGTTGATGAAAATGACAAACGAAAGAGTGAATATTATTCGATGGTGTGGTGTTGTTGTGGGTATTTTTGCTTTACTGTGTTTACTACAGGCGCGAACAATGCGCGATGCTTTTGCACAAGCTGTCATCGTCTGGGATTTAGGTAGTCTCCAAGCACACTACGAAGGACAAAATGGTTATGCTGTTGATGCGCCTGTTTTGTATCCTGATAATTCGTTCAGCTTGGCAACCCCAGCCGATAACTTGGCAGGTAAATATCTGGGATTTTGCCCTTTATATGCCGAAGATGACGACTGGTGTACCCTGATTCCGCTGGAGGGCAATGCAGTCCCTGCTGTATTAGAAGGTGACTGGCGACAAGGTACATATTTTAGTCCGGGCGGATGGATATTTGAGCATGTTCCTGATACTAAGTCATTTTTCAATCCTGGAAATAGGTTTGAAGTGCTTTTCACAGACAATATAGATGGTTTACCGGGGTTGAGATATGGCTATGCGTCAGCCTCTTGTGTGGACCCAGTAAGATCAACAGGTGGCTCATTGTGTACACCAACCCCTGCTGGCAAACCGCCAACACCATTTCCAACGCCTGATTTTGAAAACAACAATATCCCCTTGAGTGTGCAACAAACAGAACAGGTGCATAGAACGGATGTAAATTCACTTCTGGTAGGCGTGTTGATTATCAGTCTCACGTTAGTCGTTGTTTCATTTAGTATAGAGAAAAGACGTGCTAACAGCCGTCCTTCTCGCATGTGGATGATGTTGATTTTATGCGGCGTTTTTCTGAGCTATGGTGCATCAAGCTCAGGCCAAACAGTTGCTTTTGCTGAGGACAATAATGCGGAATCTGTGGAACTGATCTATATCCGTTTTAGCGATGTTAAGCAGTGGGTGCAAAACAATGACATCACGATGGGTAAGATGACAGATATGGTGACGTATGTAGTCGAGACAGAGCCAACAGAGCTTGTGAGTCTTGTACCAGCAGATCGTTGTCCGGGAAGTACCTACATTTACGCTTGGGATGATGATGTTATTATCACGTGCGATCCGATTACTGATAACCATATCGTTCTGAAAATTACGACGACTGATTCAACTCGAAGTGGCGCAGATAAAAATTCAGTTGCAGTGGCTTGTGTACTGGGCAAGACAATGGTGGCAATTGCGGTCGTTGCAGTGGCTGGGGTCGCTGTTAGCCAAGTTGATTATGTCTTAATCGAGCTTCCAACATTTGGTTCAGGTATTTTCAGAACGTTATTTAGTTTTGAATGGGTTGAAGATTTGGTGGATCGACTTAATCCGGGACGAGAATCGCAGGCTATCGAACCGCCAGCAATTGCCCTTGATTGGGAGATACCATTCGATGCAACCGCGTTTGATATGCCAGATATATTTCCAGACTTGCCATACATTG
>CALECP010000128.1 GCA_937949915.1 uncultured Anaerolineae bacterium | reverse complement strand
GGTGGCGACAATATGCTCGGTATTACGTTGATGAAGGTGCGGCATAGTTTGGGTGGTTCGCCAGCCCCGGCCGGGAATTACACAGTCAGCGATTTTTCCAACGCGGTGATCACGCATTTGCCGCCGCTTACCTCAAATTTGTCGGAGATTCCCATATAAATAGGATGGCAGACTCTGCCATCCTATTTATGCACTGGTGATCAGGAGTTCAGATAATTTGCCGCGCTTTTGAGGGTTGCTGTTGACGGTGCGCCGCGCTTTTACTTCGTGGAGCGTGAAGTGATTGTCGTATAGCTCTTTGACGAGATCGGCCGATGAGTTGGACAGTATCACATGAACGCCACGCTCTTTCAGTTGCAGGGCGACATCGCGCAATTGCACCTGATTTTCGTAGCTGAACCCATTCGCTTGGTAGCCGGTAAAGTTGGCGGTGGCGGACAGTGGCACATACGGCGGGTCGAAGTAGACGAGATCGCCTTTTGCCACCCGGCCGAGAACGGTGCTAAACGGCGTGTTGAGCAATTGCACGTTTTCGAGGGCGCGTGAGACGGCGTACAGATTGGCCGGATCGCGGAACGTGGGGTTTTTGTAGCGGCCGAACGGCACATTAAATTTGCCCTTGCGGTTGACGCGATACAGTCCATTGAAACCCGTTTTATTGAGATAGATCATACGGGCGGCGCGTTCGACAAGCGTCATCGGCTGGGGGTCTTGCGCCCGGACGCTATAGTACGCCTCTTCTTCGTAGATGTATTGTTCGAGCGTGTTTAGTACGCTGTCCACATCGTCACGGATAGCGGTGTAGGTATCGATTAGCTCTTGGTTGAGATCGGAAAGGGTGGCGGCCGAGATACGGCCGTCACGATAGAGCGCAAAAAACATCGCCCCGCCGCCGACAAATGGCTCGTGGTAGGCGTTGAAAGTAGCGGGTAGATACGGCCGAATTTGTTTGATCAGTTGGGTTTTGCCACCGACCCATTTCAAGAACGGCCGTACTTTCGTTGTCGGTTGGTCACTCGTCTGTTCTGTCATACTAACGCAAAATAAAGGCGCAACCAATCTTCCAAATCTGTTAGCCAGACCGCTTTGCCAGTTGCCATTAAATACCCTTTCATGTTATCGGAAAATCCGTCGCCTGCGATGACGACAATGCCGGGAATCGGCCAAAATTCAATATCTTTGATCGTAGATGGTATTTTCTCCTCCGCGCTGCCTCTTGTCGATTGATATTTGCATTCGATACCCAGCATCTGGCGTGAGTCGGGATGGCGCAATACCACGTCGATCCGTCTTTTTGCTCCCCAAATACGGCGTGCTGCGCGGACTTCGGATTCGGCCGACAGTCCTAGTTGCTGCGCCAGTGCGACAACTTGATCTTGTAATGCTTTGCCCGCTCGTGGGGCTTTTCCTTTGCCTGCCATAATAGTCCGGTCATTATAACGGCATTTTTCCACAACGTTAGCACAGATTACACTCACTTTACCCACAGATTACCCACATCTTTGTGGGTAATCTGTGGACAACTGTCAAATGTTGCGTATGTGGCAGTCAAATTAATAATGTTGCCGCGCCATCTACGGTGGACGTACAATGACATCAATGTGAAACAGATGCCTATGAAACGAATTTTGTTTTTTGCGCTGGCAGGGCTTATCGCCTTGACGATACTGTGGGGACAATGGTCGGTCAATGACCAGAGTTTGTGCGTGTTCGATGCGATGCTGGCTGGCCGTGCCGTCGATGCCGGTTGCGTCCGTGTCGATGCCGCTAGTCGGCCGTACTTCGAGACAATTATCGCCTATCAGCAAGGCACATTGTGCGCTGACCACACCTGTACGATTGTGCCGACGGCCGATACGCGCCACATCATGCAAAATTATTACACCGCCCTGACGCTTCCCACAACTGTTGAGCCACTACCGGCCAACACGCTGCCCTCCAGCCTCTACTTGTGGATGCGGAGCCGCTTTTTTCAGCAACAAAAAGAGAGCGAGCAAGTACGCCGCCATCGCACGCTGGCGATGCAGGTCGATGATGTGTGGCTGTACGATTGGCAACCGGCCGCGGCATGGCTGGAGCATGGGCATGAGCGGTATCAGGCAGATGATTTGGAGGCGGCGGCCGTTGCCTATCAGCGTTCGTTGGAACGAGCGGCCGTGAGTGTGATGGCAACCGATCAATCAAAATCGGCCGCGTGGACGGGGCTGGCATACATTGCTCATCGCCAAAACAGAGCGGATGAGGCACGAACGGCCGTTGAAAACGCCCTCTCTCTTTTCCCCGAAAATGAAGCGGCACAAATGCTTTTGGCAACGCTAACGGAGTAACCGCACCCTCTTGATGAAACGCATTCGACGACTTTTTAACGATCAGTCGCTTTCTCAAAAAGCAGGCTTGAACTCCATCGCTCTATTGCTCGATTACATGGCGCGGATTGCTGTCAACCTTATTACAGCACGGTTGCTGGCAGACGGATTGGGGAAAGTTTCCTACGGTATTTGGCAATTGTTGAGCCAAGTGACAACTTATTTGAATGCGGCCGGAGGACGGCCGACGCAAGCCCTCGTCATGCTGACCGCCAATCAGCAACACACCACCGACGACGACACAAAACGACGGGCTGTGGGGAGTGCGGTCGCTGTTTGGCTACTCTTTTTGCCTGTGCTGATCCTATTGGGCGGGTTACTCGTTTGGCAATTGCCTTACTGGATCGCTGATGCACCCGTCTCTGGCTACCGAACTATTCGTATAGCGACCGGCATCTTGGTGCTAAACCTGATTATCCTCAACCTTGCTGACGTGCCTCGCGCCGTGCTTAGTGGCGAGAACCAGGGGTATCGGCGCATCGGGCTATCTGCTTTGATGGTGATCTTGGGCGGCATCGCCATGATTTTCTCGCTCAAAATGGGATGGGGGTTGATCGGGATCGCAGCTTCTGTGTTGTTGACGATGTTGCTGACAAATATCCTGTTTTTTCAGGTGACAAAATCATATATTGCATGGTTTGGCTTGGCGCGTCCCGGCCGTGCCGAGATAATGCGTCTGCTTCGTCTCAGTGGCTGGTTTATGCTGTGGCAATTTATGTGGCAATTTATCTCGTTCGGGGATGTCGTTTTGTTGGGGTTCTGGATGGAAGAGGGGGCAGCAGCGGCCGCCGAATACACAACGTCGCGCTATGCACCACAGGTTGTCGGCGGGGTGATTATTGCGTTGTTTGGCGGCATGTTTCCGGGGCTGGGTGGCATTATCGGCGAAAAAAATTATGCACGAGCGGCCGCCATCCGTACCGAACTGTTCACACTCACATGGGCGGCCGTGACCATCTGCGGGGTCGTCGTGCTGGTGTGCAATCGCTCTTTTGTCACCCTATGGCTCGATGAAACATATTACATCGGCACACTCCCGTTTTTGATTTTAGTCAGCTTGCTCACCCTCACCGTTTTTGTCCGGCACGACTCGGTGATTATCGACTACACGCTCAATGTGCGGAACAAAATGTTGATCTCTGGCTTCGCTGTTATCGTCACCGTTGTCGCGGCCGCTTTCCTGTTCAATCGCGCTGCTTCCCCCCTCATCGGGCTAGAAATGGGGTTTGTCATCGGTCAAATCGTGTTGTTGATCGCTTATCCCTGGCTGATCTCACGCGCTTTGCACATCCCTTATCTCCAGCAATATGTCGGCGCGATCCGGCCGACCATTTGCACCGCGCTTTTGTTTGCGGCCGCCTCTTTTATCAGCACCCAGTTTCAGGTCACTTCATGGATACAATTGGTGCTGCTGGCAGGGCTGACGCTGATAGCGGCGACGCTTGTCAGCGTCCCATTGGGACTATCGGCCGCGCCCCGCCAAATACTGTTCAAACGTTTCCGCACCCTCACCGACAAGCTATCCCGCTAAGGCGCGATTGACACCATAAAGTTGATCGACCACCCAGGGACGCGCATCATCCAAACGGCGCGTCACCTCAAAATCATTGTCCAAGAGAAACTGTTGCACAACGTTCCGCGTTCTCAATTCATCGCGCCCCGGCTCTACCTCTGCCCGAAAGTCGTGACAAGAAAAGCATACCTGGCGCGTCTTTTTGATCGTTTCACGCATCCCGCCAATCGCTAATGTTTCCGCCCCTTCGATGTTCATTTTGATAAAGGCGACTTGCGCCACCCCATGCTGTGCCATCACTTGATCGAGCGTCATTGCCGCCACCTGTACGCCGCCGCCAGCCAAAACAATTGAGTTGCTCAAATGGTCGCTCAATTCATCTTGGATGCTGACTGTGCCTGCGCGGTCGCTCACCGCCACATTGAGCGCGATCACATTGTCGAACTGGTTCATCTGCACAAATTGTTGTAGGCATTGATACGTTTGCGGGTGCGCTTCAAAGGCGAATACTTTGCCTGTTGCGCCTACCGCTTGAGACATCGCGGCCGTTTCTGACCCCACACCCGCACCAATGTCAACAATCACATCACCGATAGCGGGATCATATTGATGAAACCATTGCTCATGCGTACTCGCGATCTGTTTGGTGACAGAATCGCTGAAGTTGACCATGCGATCTATCAAATAATGACCATCAGGACATTTGTGAATCCATTGCCCTGCCCGGTAGCGCGTGGGGGTGTAGCCGCCCCGTGTTTTGATCGAACCGACGGCCGCCATCGTCCCCAGCAAAGGACGGCCGAACGGTCTATCCAACAACTCCCGCATTTTCAGTCCGATTTGTGTCTTTGTGTTCAATATAAAATCCTTAATGCTTGTATGGTTTTTCAGTAAATCAGTTTGTCAGTTTGACTTGTTGCACCCAAATGCATCTTTTCCGTGCATAGTTGTAGCGGCAATATGACTCAATCAACAAGATAAATTGTTTGCGGCCGACTGATATACTGACAAACTGAGTAACTGAAAAACTGTGTTGGCGTTTGACGACCAAATACTTTTCTCAATAACAGCGAGTACAATAACGCATAAATCAGATATGGCAACCCTTTTTTAATGATGACAGACGCAACTGATGCCGCCCCCCCTTTTTTGCAAAACCGCCTCGCCCAGTGGATAGGCTGGGGGTTGTTCATCCTGTTTTTGGCATGGTTTTGGCGCATCTACGATCTATTTGGCGCAATCCCTGCGTATGGAGACGCACTCGAAGTGGTGTGGGGGATCGAATGGTATGCCCAACAGTTAAGCGCAGGCGCAAGCCCCTTTTTCTATGAGGGCGTTTTTCACCCGGCCGGATGGCAGGTCGGCACACTCGCCCATGCACCGCTTATTTTTCTGCTGGCGCAACCGTTTAATTGGATTGGCGGCTCAAATTTTGCGTACAACATGCTGTGCTTGTTGCCGTTGGTGATCGCTTTTGTCGGGGCAAAACGCTTTTTTAGCGCATACGACGATGCCCCGCGCCATTTTTGGCAGCAAATAGCGATTGTGCTGGGCGCGTTGGTCTTCACATTTGTCACCACACGCACCAACCGCGTCAACGGACACTTGCATATCTATTGGGCGACCAGCTTGCTGCCGTTGATGGGCGTGATGATCGCCCGGTGGCAACAGCGCGAGACAAACGAGGTGCGCCACGCGATGACGGCCGGACTGCTCTGGGGCATTATGCTCAATTTTTCGCTCTATATGCTGTTTCTCGCCCCACTGCTCTTTTTGTTGCTCGGCAAAAAATTAAAACAGATAGCGACGTGGGGCAAAATAATAGTGAGCGGCATGATCGCGCTCGTGTTGGGGGCGGGGGCGTTGCTGCTGTTCTTCGGTGCATCGCGCCAAGCGGGGAGTGCGCCCAGTGGTTTTGCCGAGTTAGCTGGATCGGGTGTGCCATTAAACGGGCTGTGGATTCCGTCGGTGTGGCATCCTGTCGCGTCTGTCAATCGCGTGACCAACCAACTATTTCGCGGCGTGATCGACGAGAGCGGCTATGCCAACTGGGGGACGATGACGGCCGTGCTTGCGCTCATCGGCTGTGTCTATCTGGTGCGCTCGCGCACGGCGCACGGCCGTATTTTGTTCGCGCTCGTCAGTATGCTGCTGGCGATGGGCATGTTTGTGCGCTGGCACGATGCGTTTGTGCAGGTTGCTGGGCTGGCGTGGCTCAACGAAGCGATTTGGCAACTCGGCCGTGCCATCAAACCAGACATTTTTGCCCAGTCGTCGCTCCCGGTGCAGTATGAAAATGGGATTCCGTTGCCCGGTTATCTGCTCACGGCCGCTGTCCCGTTTTTCGAGGGAGCGCGGATCGTGGCACGGTTTGCGCTGGTGGCGGGATTGGGCGCGTGTGGGCTGGCGGCCGTCGCTATCCAACGGCTGCCGCGCTGGCTGGCTGTCCCCTTGGCCCTGTTATGGATGATCGAGCTATTGCCTGTGCCAGCCCACCCGGTCACATTGCGCCATCAGCCGCACCCTGCCCATCAATTTGTGGCGGCACAGGGCGGCAGTCGGGTCGATGTAGATCGCTATTTGATGCACGGTGGCGAGGCTCTGTGGGGATCGTGGGTGAGCGGTACGCCGACGGCCGCCATTATCGGTTCGTTTATGCCGACGTATGTCGATGTGCTTTTTGATGCCACGGCCGGACAGACACCCCCGACGCAATGGGCGGCCGTCTTGCGGCAGTTCGATGTCGATTATGTGCTGGTGCATCGCCGTTGGCCCGACGTGGCAGCGCGGTGGCGGCCGTTGCAGACGAGCGACGCTTTTATCGATCACGGGTGCTTTGACCCAGCGGCCGATACGCCCTGGCAATGGGAGGTGTGCGTTTACCAGGTGGCCGCGCCGATCAATGATACGGTGCAAGTGATGCCTGTGTTTGGCTGGTCGCCGTTCGAGTCGTGGGGCGCATGGACGATTGACCGCCATCCCCGCGCCGATTTTGTGGCGTTTGTCCACGCAGATCATATGCTGACGCTAGAGGCATTTCCGCATTGCGTAGAGGGTCGTCAGCAGGCAATCGTTGTGCGTGTCAATCAGACCGAGATCGGCCGTCACACGTGGCAAAATTGCGAGACGGTGCGCCTCGCGTGGACGATTCCGGCCGACATCATCATCGTGGGCGAAAATGAGGTGGCGTTTGATCTAGCGTATGCGCTTCCGGCCGTGGGCGATGTGCGGCCGTTGGCAGTCGGTGTCAATGAGCTACGCATCGCAAAGAGTGAGTGACGTACAAACAAAAATATGCACAACGGCTGTTTTTGATGTAGAAATAACGATAGCTAACGAAATTTGAGTTGTACAAAACAAAAATTATTGCGTATCGGATTGAAATCGACACGCTGGTTACGCTGCTTTTCAGCGAGGTTCACGAAATGAAACATACTATCTTCACACAGCTAAACCCTGAACGATTGGATCGTCTGTTCGTAACTATTCAGGTGTCTGAAACCGCAATATGTGGGGTCAGGTCTGAAAAATGCGGCACATACAACAGCATATCTTCATAATCTTGATGAGAATTTGATTGATTTCATCAACTTTATTTGAACACAGTCCCGTATATGGTGCTACTCTGCGGAAAATCCCCGTATATTCTGGTGGGGACACCTGAATAGTTACGATAGTGTAACATTTCTTCTGTAAATTTTCGGCCGAGCTTTGAAAAAAGCATGGTCATCGTTTACTCTCGGTAATTACAACAAAACTGAGGATAAACGAAATGACCATACAACAGGATGATACTGTACTTTTACAACTTTATGACATCGTAGCCGAAGCAGGCACAACCAAGTTTGCTGAGGCGCTGACGGTTCTACTCAACGCCGCGATGAGAGCGGAACGAAGCGCATTTCTAAAAGCGCAACCGTATGAACGGAGTGAGGAGCGGACAGGTCACGCCAACGGCTACAAACCAAAAACGCTCAAGACGCGCATGGCAGAAGTAACAGTCGCTATCCCGCAAGTCCGCGATAGCAAAACGCCATTCTATCCAAGTAGCTTGGAGAAAGGGTCACGCAGTGAACGTGCGCTGAAAGCTGCGCTGGCAGAAATGTACATACAGGGTGTCTCAACAAGACGAGTGACAGCGATTGTTGAACAGATGTGTGGCACACAAGTCAGTTCAACAACCGTTAGCAGGGCCACGGTCGCTTTGGATCAGTTGTTTGAAGCGTGGCGTACACGCCCATTGGGCGCGTATCGCTATTTGTTTCTTGATGCACGATATGAAAAAATTCGCCATGCAGGTCAAGTGATCAGCGCGGCCGTTCTCGTGGCAGTCGGTGTATCTGAAAAGGAAGGAAAACGAGAAGTATTAGGCGTTTCGGTCTCATTGTCCGAACATGAAGTGCATTGGCGTACATTTATGAAGGGGCTGAAAAAGCGGGGTCTTCATGGTGTTGGTCTCATCATTAGCGATGCTCACGAAGGGTTGAAAAGAGCCAAAGATGCTGTTTTTGGGCCACTGCCATGGCAAAGATGCCAAACGCACTTACAGCGCAACGCGCAAAAGTATGTACCACGCCGCGACTTGCGAGAGCAGGTCGCATCCGATATTCGGGCGATTTTCAATGCACCAAACCGAGACGAAGCTGACCGCTTACTGAGCTTGTTCATTGAAAAGTATACAGAACTTGCCCCCAAATTAAGTGGCTGGGCAGAGACCGCACTCCCAGAAGGGTTAAGCGTATTTGCTTTTCCCGAAAAACATCGACGACGGTTGCGAACAACCAATGTTGTTGAACGGCTCAACCAGTCGATTAAGCAACGAACACGTGTTGCGAGAATCTTCCCGAATGAAGCATCATGCTTGCGGCTGGTCACGGCCGTTGTTATGGAGATTTCGGAAGAGTGGTTGACAAGCAAGGTCTACCTGAATCTTGAGCGCGGCTCAAATTGAGATGACCAGATAACGTAAATAAGCGAACCCGTGTTGGTTGGGGTTTTGGAGGGGGCGAT
Source organism: uncultured Anaerolineae bacterium (assembly GCA_937949915.1). Classification (GTDB taxonomy): domain Bacteria; phylum Chloroflexota; class Anaerolineae; order Promineifilales; family Promineifilaceae; genus CALECP01. The sequence goes on along the minus strand of CALECP010000128.1, from coordinate 70 downwards.
TTCTCCTTCTTCAGGTCACGCTAACACTTTCGAGAGTATGCGGAATTTACAGAAAGAATGTTGCATGATC
>CALECP010000127.1 GCA_937949915.1 uncultured Anaerolineae bacterium | reverse complement strand
GCCTTGATTGATTACTTCTGTCTCTATGAAGGCGCACATGCGTCAATCGAGATCGCTCCAATCAATGCTCTTATCTTCGAGGACGATAGTGATCTAACTATTGATTATGTGATTCAAAATAATCCCTATCGTTCTGAGGAGCCGATCATCGAAAGCCGTGTTCAGGCAATGCTTGATATTTATCATCAATTGAACCAAGCGCGGAGTCAAGAAGTCTATCAGAACCCAGATGTACAAGAATGGGTTGATGGGATAAGCCATTATGTACCTGTGAACAAAAACACAGCCGATTTGTTAAAGAAATTAACGTTTGTGAGCGGTGATTACTGTGTCTCATGGTTCGAGGACTTCGCTATTTTAATGCCACAAAAAGATGGAGGCTTATCGACTTTATTTATAAGTGGTGGGGGTGATCCACATGAATTTTCATCGTTTATGTTTGAGGGAAGAGGGCGCGAAAAAGCAAGATTCATTAATTACTTAGTGCCTGATTTCATGCCAGAAACAGTGCTCAATCTTAGGGACATATCAGGTATTCAAGAATACTATTTTCATTTTCGATATGACGATTCTTTGATGACCACAGTTGGTGAATATCTTAATGCAACAGCCGTCAAAGCACTCAAAACTGCTTGTATTGACTACTATCTTTCATTCGCGCAATACTTCTCATGGCATATATGGATACCGTCTAAATTGGGATTAAAGGATGTTGATGATTTGCGGACGTTCATTGATACAAATGTAAACGATGTCCATATTTACGAAAAGAATGGTGGACGGCTATTATCATATACAGAATACAAGGACATATTCTCCTACGCTACATCAATAGAAATCCCCCCTTATCATACATCTCTTAATAACTCGTTGGTTGGTAGGAAACAAGTAAGTTCACTTCAAATCAAGCATCCACAAAAGCCCGATCCAGCAAAATCTATCAGAGTTGTGATCCACGGAACAATCAACGATGAAATTCGTCGACTTGTCTATGCTTCTTTAGAGGATGCTCCAGATGTTCTTGCTATTTCTATTCACAATGGCGAACGACATACTTCTTTGACAACAGGAAGAAATTACCGTGCCTTTTTGGAAAAGAGTGCAGTAGATGAATATGAAAAAATTATAAACACGATTTACCCTGCGGAAAATCTTCGTGTAAATTAAAGGAGGCATCATATGTAAAACGCACTCTAAACGCCTATTGTCTAAATATCACGTTGCTTTGGCACAAAAAAAAGAGACACAAAATTTTGTGTCTCTACGGTGTTTTTATGTTAGTGAGAATGGGCAAATAAAGCGTCTGGTGCGGGAGGTGCGGCCGTAAAATAAACAACCCATCATCCAAACTACTGGCAACCAATGTGCCGCTAGGGAAAAACGGGTACGCCGTCCATGCACCGTGCCAATAATTGAGCAGATCATCCTCTGGGTAGAGGTCGAACCGGCCGACCTGCACCGCGTTGCCGCCCTCACTCAAGCGGCCGATGTCATAGATATAAACGCCCGAATTGTAGTTAGCCAAATACGCATAATCGCCGTTGATATACAAATTATGGTCAAGCGATGGCGCGTCTGTCTCGAACCAAGTGGGCAGGGCGAGTGCATCCAAATCAGCCAAATCCCAGACGTAGGTGCGCGTGTTATGACCGTTGTTTCGTTCATCTCCTTCGTCTCCCATCAAAAAGTGGCGGTGGTCTTCAGTCAGCCAGCCCTGGTGGGAGATCGTTGCGCCGGGATACGCGATAGAGGTGATGAAGTGGATATTGGCTTTGTCAGTCACGTCGATGATCGAGAAGTTTTGGATGGAGGAGAGGAAGCACAGTTCACGGCCGACATAATCAGCATCCGTACCCCGATAGATCTCACATTGCGCGTCGTGAATATAGTTGTCGTCAGCAAAACAGGCCGTTAGCACAGGCTGTGTCGGCACCGTCATATCAAACGCCAGCAAGCCAGAATCACATTGACCGCGCACACCGACAACGTATACAAAGCCGGTTTCTTCGTTGGCGACGACATTGTGCGCTTTCTCAAAGCTGGTGTAATGGGCGGTGGCGGTGAGGGTGACGGCCGTGCCACTATCGAGCGTTCGCAATTGATTGAGATCGATGATTTGCAGCCCGTCCCCTCCTGCTTCGCTGACAATAACGGCGTGATCGGCGATCACTTTGATGTCGCGTACCAGCGAGTTTCCTGTTCCTAGCGTGGGCAATGTGGCGATGATGCGCGGCCGGACCGGATCAGTAATATCGACAAACGTTACACCTGTGGAACGGCCGTACAGCACGATCTCGGCCGCCGTCACCGGGTCAACCCAGCCCCACAAATCTGATCCCGATCCCCCGCCCAATTCTGCCAACGGCATGTGCGCCAGCAGGTCGATTTGTTCACATGGATAGATGTTAGCCATCCCGTTCTGGCAAGGGGTGTACAGGGGTGCAGCCGTGCTTGTCCACCCCCAAACAGCGATCAGCACCCCGATTGATAAGAAGAAAAAAAAGCGTGAAAATGAAAGTAGCATAGAAACCATACAGTCTACTATACTATCATCACGCTAGACTTATCATACTTGGCGGCAAATCAATATCAAACACACATAGACCTTACGCCTCTCCATGATTAGCTTTGCCACTTTGAGATTAGGCAAGGCGAACGGTCTGGTCAGTAAGGCAAAGAAGGCAATCATGAGTACAATCAAATCACAGTGTCGTGTCGTTGTAATCGGAGGAGGTGTAGGCGGTTGTAGCGTTCTCTACCACCTCGCCCAGATGGGGTGGAAAGATGTCGTTTTGCTCGAACGGGATGATCTTACCTCTGGGACAACGTGGCATTCGGCCGCGCAAGTCACCCAATTTGGTGCAGTGCAAACAATGGTCGGGCTAAAAAAATACAGTTGTGAACTTTACAGTCAATTCAACGACGACCCCGATTTTCCGATGGGCTACCACAAAAATGACGGCGGCATTCGCCTCGCGCATACACAAGACCATTTGGACGGCTATCATCACTTTGTCGGCATGGCAAAGGGAATGGGTGTCGATTTTGAAGTGATAACACCGAGTGAAATGGCGGCCGCGCACCCGATGCTCAATGTCGAAGGGTTGGTCGGCGGTCTATGGGATCCGGTAGATGGCGACATCGACCCCAGCAATCTGACACGCGGCTTGGCGCATCAAGCGAAAAAACTGGGGGCAGAAGTGTACACCTACACACCCTGCACCGGCTTGCAGCAGCGCAAAAATGGCGAGTGGATCGTCAGCACGCCACGCGGCGACATCCACTGCGAATATATCGTCAATGCGACCGGGTATCGTGTCAACGAAGTCGGCCGCATGATCGGTGTCGAGCATCCTGTCATGTCGATGGAACATCAATATATGGTGACGAGCGAAATTCCAGAAATCGTTAATTTCGGCAAACGCATCCCCTTGCTGCGCGATCCGGGCGACGACTTTTACTGTCGGCAAGAACACAATGGACTATTGCTGGGTATCTACGAGCAAAATTGCAAAACGTGGGGCATGGATGGCATTTCACCCGATTTCACCTCTGCGCTAGAGCCGAACGACATGGATCGGCTATTCGATAACTTTGACCGCGTGGCGGAACGGATGCCATCATTGGCAGAGGCGGGGATCATCAGCATGGTCAACGGGCCGATCACCTATTCGGCCGACGGGCTGCCGTTGATCGGCCGTGTCCCCGGCGTTCGCAATGCGTTTTGTTGCCTCGGTCTCCGGGCTGGCATCGGTGAAGGTGGTGGCTTGGGCAAAATCTTAGCTGAAATCATGATCTATGGCGAATCAGAATGGGATTCTTGGGTGCTTGATCCGCGCCGTTTTACCAAATACGCTACCGTCGAATATACGGCGCTGAAAGCAATCGAAGAGTATCAGCAAGAGTTTGTCTTTCATCTGCCAGACGAATTTCGTCCGGCCGGCCGCCCCGCCAAAACGACCCCGCTTTACGATTTATTCACCCAAGCGGGTGCAGAGTGGCGGTATATTGCGGGGTGGGAACGCAGTCTCTATTTTCATGATCCCGCCAATCGGCAACTGCACAAGCCGAGCTTTCGTTTCTCCACCCATTTCGAGAATGTGGGCAACGAAGTGCAAGCTGTCCGCGAACGGGCTGGTATCACCGAAATATCTGGTTTTGCTCGCTTTGAGATCACAGGCGAGGGCGCGGCCGACTATCTCGACCAGATCACAACCAACCGTTTGCCCAGCATCGGCCGCATTGGGATCACCTACTTCTGTGACGCGGACGGCCGCACCATCACAGAAGCAACCGTTACCCGCTTGGCAGACGATCATTTCTGGCTGCTCACAGCGGCCGCGGCCGAATACCACGATCTCGATTGGCTCACCGACTTTGTGCCTGAAACAGTCATCATCACCAACCTCACAGACAGCCATACCGCCCTGCATTTGGCGGGGCCACGTGCGCGTGAGATTTTGCAAGCTGTTACCCGCGACGATATGAGCAATAAAGGGTTGCGCTGGCTTCGCAGCAAAGAGATTGTGATCGGTATGGCGCGGGTGCAAGCGTTGCGCGTCAGCTTTACCGGCGAATTGGGCTATGAACTGCACATGCCGATGGCGTATGCGCGTGGTGTCTACGAGCGTTTGCTGGCGGCCGGAGCGCAATACGACATGATCCATTTTGGGCTGCTGGCTACCGAATCGATGCGTCTCGAAAAATGTTATCGTGGCTGGAAGGCTGACCTTAGCACCGAGTTTACGCCGCTGGAAGCAGGCTTATCTCGCTTCGTCGATTTTGAGAAAGGAGACTTCTTGGGGCGCGAAGCATTGCTGGCGCAACAGGCGGCCGGGTTGCCTAAACAGTTTACGGCGATGCTGGTCGATTGCGACATTGCGGCCGCGCATGAAGGTGATCCCATCTATGCGGGCGATGCTCTCATCGGGGTGGTCACGTCGGGCGGCTACGGGCATACGATTGGCAAGAACATCGCGCTCGGTTATGTTGATGCAGCGTATGGTGATGCTGGCACAGAGTTAGAAATCTCGATTATCGGTACGCGCTATCCGGCCGTGACGGTGGCAGAGCCGATTTTTGACCCTGATCATGAGCGGCCGCGCCAGTAGTCACTCATTATTGCAGGAACATGGTGCTCCATGTTCCTGCAGCGGTGCGCCACGCGGCTGCAAGAAAGGTGTTTTATGACGACTTACCTATTTGCCAAACAACCGCTTCCATCGCAGCTTGGAATTTAGCCACGTTCGAGCTGTTGGACGCGGCTCGCATTAAGCGACAAAGGCATATTTCAATACAGGAATGCTTTATGCTATTCTATTTGTCAAGCATGTGATCAATGATTTTGTTTTTCAATAGGTGATTTATGATTATGAGACAATTAATTGTGGGCGTTCCAGAAAAAGTTTTGTTAGCTGAAAAAATGGACGAAACAACATTTGCTGAAGAAATGCGTTTGTTGTCCGCTATCAAACTGTTTGAGTTGGGGCGTTTGTCATCCGGCCGCGCGGCCGAGCTTGCAGGTATGCCCCGTGTCGAGTTCTTGATGACACTAGGAAAATATAAGGTTTTTCCCTTAGAAGCAGAGCTTTTAGACTTAGAAGACACGTATGCTCGACGCAATTAGCAATACATCTCCTCTAGTTTACACATATCGAATCGGTGTGCTTAATTGGTGGACTCAACTCTTTTCGACTGTGTGGGTTCCGCAACAAGTCATCGACGAGCTTCAAGCGGGACAAAACTATGGGTATGATGTGCCAAATCGCAATGACCTTGCATGGGCTGAGATCGTTGAGCCTCGTCATATGCCAAGCGAGTGGTTTGCTCTCGATTTAGGCTTGGGCGAAGTTGCTGCCATGTCAGTCGCGTTAGATCATCCTGAACGAGTTTTAGTTTTGGATGATTTGCTGGCACGACGTACAGCGCAAACAGCAGGCTTGAATGTTTGGGGGACATTGAAAATTCTACTGGAAGCAAAATCACAGGGTATTACAACTGAAATCGCCTCTCATGTTGAAAAATTGCAAATATCGGGCATGTATATGTCAGAAGGGATTAAGCGTCGGGTGTTGCAGTTGGCTGGAGAATAAAACAACCCGAACGGCCGGAAAATCGGCCGCCCCCCATCAAACCGAACCTATATCGACAACTTCATCATTGCGCGTATCGTGGTGCAGGCGCACTCACGGCCGACAGCCATACGCATGAAACCACGCTTCGTCGTCGAAGATGTGGGCGGGTACATCTAAAATTTTGGCGGGGCGAGATTCACTGAGCGGCCGTTTGCCGTAGCAAGTAGGACAATGAGGCAATATGTTTTACAATTCGCCCCTTAGAAATGTTAAAACCCGCGAGTAGGGATGCGGTTTGCTGTGTCTCTGCGTGCTTCTCCCAAATCGTTGACGGCCGAACCGTCCAGTAAAGGAGCTATTTGATTATGAGCTTGACCCCGATGTTTCGCGGCAAACTACAAGACGTAGACCCTGCCATTTACGATCTCATCCAGCGCGAACAGACGCGCCAGGACAACACGATCATCCTGATCGCCAGCGAAAGCGCATCGCACGATGCGATTCACGAAGCGATAGCCAGTCCATTCGCCCATGTCTACGCCGAAGGCTACCCGCGTGAAGCCAGCCGCCGCCAGACACAAGAGCAAATTCTCGATGTCGATGCAGAAGTCGCCTACTATCGCCGCAACAGCGACCCGCGCTACTACAAAGGGGTGGAATATGCAGATGTGCTAGAAGCACTGTGTCGGAGACGTGCGGCCGAGCTATTTGCCGCCAACGGTATCGACGCAGACGACATGTACATCAACGTGCAATCGCTCAGTGGTGGCCCGGCCAATAGTGCCGTGTACACCGCGCTGATTCAACCGGGTGACACCGTGATGGGACTGAAATTGAGCGACGGCGGCCATCTCTCGCATGGCGCAACGGTCAACCGCTCTGGGCAGGTATATCGCAGCGTCAGTTATGTGGTCGATAGCGACCTACAAGCGATCAATTATGATGCGATTGAAGAGATGGCATTGCGCGAAATGCCCAACATCATCGTCGCTGGCTTCTCGGCTTATCCGCTCGTTATCGACTGGCAGCGTTTCCGCGACATTGCCGACGAAGTGGGCGCGTACTTGCTCGCCGACATCGCGCACATCTCTGGTTTAGTCGCCACCGGTGTCCATCCCAGCCCAATTGGGATCGCCGATGTGGTCAGCACCACCACCCACAAATCGCTCTGTGGGCCACGCGGTGCCATGATCATGACGCACCGCAAAGACCTTGCACCGAAAATCGACAAAGCCGTTTTCCCCGGCGAACAAGGTGGGCCCCATTTGAATACGATGACAGCGTTAGCGGTTGCGCTCAAATTGGCCGCCACCGACGAATTTCGTGATTTTCAGCACCAGATCGCAGCCAATGCTGCCCGGTTAGCGGAGATGATGAACGAGCATGGCTTGCGGGTGGCGTTCGACAAATCGGAAAACCATTTGTTGCTCGTCGATTGTCGCAGTGTGCGGATCGACGGTGTGCCACTGACTGGCGACTATGCCAGCCGCATTTTAGATTTAGCCAATATCGTGATCAACCGCAACAACATTCCGGGTGACAAGAGCGCGATGAACCCCTGGGGGATTCGCTTGGGTATGGTATGGCCGACACAGCGCGGCTTTGGCCAGGCGGAGACGGACAAGCTCGCTCTGGCGATGGCGACAATCATGAAGGGGTGTACGCCGTTCTATTATTTGGGGGCAAAAGGGAAGCAGTTCCGCGCCAAAGTAGACGCGAAGGCGTTGGCAACCGGCCGCAAATTAGTGGCAGAATTAACGGGTCAAGCATCTCCTGTCCTTAATGAAAACGAACGTGTTGTCCATGTACGCGGCGAAAAAGCGGGACGTTTGCTCAACTATGCGCTAACGTGTGATGTTTTGTCATTAAAGTCGGGCGAATCATGCGCGGCATATATATACACCAAATCGGGCTATGATGATAACTTGAGTAGTGAGTTAGTCATCGGCCGTACTGGCGATAGATACGATCTTATTTTCCATCGTGGTTATGCACTCATGGCGACACTTGTTCGTCAATGGTTAGCTGACTTATCTGATGGATATATTCACTTTGGCGATCTTCATGCAAAGTTACCTGGCCCGGTCGTTGTTTCATTACGTGAAATGACACCAGAATACGATTTAATGTTCAAAGTTGCACTTGATGATAGTAATATCCTTAAAGCTCCCACAAAACCGTACTTCATTGGACAGGAAGGGTACAGTATACGCGATGAATTACCTTCGTTTGAATGGAATCCGCCTGCACAAAATGTCAAACGGACATCCCTCTATGATCGCCATGTAGAAATGAGCGGCAATATGGTGCCATTTGCCGGGTACGATATGCCTGTCTGGTACACCAGCGTCAGCGACGAGCATGAAGTGGTTCGCAAGGCGGCCGGGTTGTTTGATGTCAGTCACATGGGCGTGTTTGAAGTCAGTGGCGCGGGGTCGGCTGAATTTCTCAATACCGTTTGTGCGAATGATGTGTACACGCTCTCTATCGGCGAATCGCAATATAGCTTTTTGCTGGCGACAGACGGCCGTGTCATCGACGATCTGCTCATCTACCGGACAGCGGCCGACACCTACATGCTCGTCGTCAACGCTGCCAACAACGACGAAGATTGGGCGTGGCTCAACGCGGTCAACAATCGTTCTGTCCGCATCAGCGATGACCGTCCAGACGTGATGGTGCAACATACGGTCACTTTGCGCGATCTGCGCGATCCGGCGAGCGGGGCGGAGCAATTGGTCGATATTGCGCTGCAAGGCCCGAAATCATATGAGACTTTGAGCGCACTGACGGCCGATGATGTGCCGCTATTCAAGCTCAAATGGGGCTGGCACATGCAGACGCAACTGGCTGGGTTCGACGTGATCGTGTCGCGTACCGGCTACACGGGCGAACGGGAAGGGTACGAGCTATTTGTCCACCCCGATAACGTGGTGGCGTTGTGGGATGCGATTCTGGAAGCGGGTCAATCGTTTGGTGTGCAGCCATGCGGATTAGCCAGCCGGGACAGCACCCGTACTGAGGCTGGCTTGCCCTTGCACGGACACGAGCTAGCGGGGTCATTTGCAATTACGCCGTTTGAGGCTGGCTTTGGCAAGTTCGTGAAGGTGTACAAACCGTTCTTTGTCGGCCGGACTGCCATGCTCGACAACATGCTGACGCTAGATCGCCAAATCGTGCGCTTCCGCATGGAAGAGAAGGGCGTGAGACGGCCGCAAACGGGCGATCCTATCGTCGATAAGCGGGGCAAAGTGGTCGGTCATGTCACCAGTTGCGCCATCGACAGCGACGGCTATTTGCTCGGTCAAGCGATTGTGCCAAAGACATTGCGCCGTGCGAAAACAGTTCTGAGCCTCTACCAAACGGGTGGTGGCAAGAGCGCGATCAAGGGCAGCGATAACACCAGCATCGGTGCGCGGCTGCCGTTGCCGAACAACGCGATTGTGTTATCTCGCTTCCCCAAAAAATAGCGACTTCACGCTTGTGGTGAAACCGCCCATTATTTGTTATGTAGAGGCGCAAAATGTTGCGCCTCTTTCTAATTTTATTTGTAATGATAACGGGCTTGTAGGAAGTCGATGCGTGTTTCGCGGACGAGATAGACGACGCGATGTTCTTGTGTGAGACGGCGCGACCATGTGTTTGCTGGCATGTACTTGAGCGGCTCAGGCTTGCCAATGCCGATAAATGGGTCGCGCATAATCGCTTCGATAATTTTTAGTAGGCGCACGGCCGTTTTGCGATCTGTCCGTACCCAATACGTTAAATCCTCTCGAAACTCTGGCTGAAAAACAGCGTCTCTACTCTGTCTCATCAAAGTTTATGTCGTGCTTCAATTGTTCGAGCGTTTGGGGTGTCCCTTCGTCTGCGAGGGCGCGATTGAGCGCGACCAATAATCTGTCCGCATTGGCGGGAGAGCGGAGCAAATGTAATGTTTCGACCATGCTGCGATAATCATCGGCCGCAATCATCGTCACTTCTTTGTGTCCCCGCCGGGTGAGTGTGATCGGTTCGCGCTCGTCGATCACGCGATCCCATAATGTTGCTAAATTTTGTCGTGCCATCGTAAACGTCGTCTCTTGCATCATACACCTCTGTTGTACATGGTTACTGTACAGTTGGTGCATAACGTTGTCAAGCATTGGATGCGATGGTTTATCCTTTGACACCGCCACCCATCAACCCTTTGACCAGGTATTGTCGGGCGAGGAGGTAGAGGATGATGGAGGGGAGACTGTAGAAGACGGCGAGGGCGGTTAACATGCCGAAATTGGCGTTGCCGCGACTATCGAAGGCACGAAACAGTCCCATCGCAATCGGGAATTTGTCGGGGGAACGGAGCAGGACGAGCGGAATGAGGAAGTCGCCCCATGCGCCGAGAAAAGCGAACAGCCCGACGACGGCGATACCGGGCCCCATCAACGGGAAAACGATATGCCACAACGCCCCGAACCGGCCGCATCCATCTAACCACGCCGATTCTTCTAGCTCAATCGGGATGCTATCGACAAACGCCTTCATAATCCACAAGGAGACGGGCAACTGCATCGACGTAAAGAGCAAGATCGCGCCGGAAAATTTATTGATCATGTTGAGCATAACGGCGATGCTGAAGATAGGAATGATGATGGCGGCGATAGGCATGACCCGTGCCAGCAATAGTGTGTACATAAAGATCACTTTGCCGGGGAAGCGCACTCGCGCTAGAGGATAGGCGGCGAGTACGGTGAGGATGACGGTGGCGATCATGGTGCCGATGGCGAGGATGAAGCTGTTTTTCATCCATGTAAAGATGTCGCCTTCTTGAAAGAGATCGACGTAATTTTCGCCTGTAATCGGCCGGGGAAGCTCCCACCCGAAGGTTGGTTCGGCATTGAGGGATGACAAAAATAGCCATGTGAGCGGCGCAAAAAAGAAGACGAAGACGACAGTGTAAAAAAGCGTGCGGCCGAATTTACTCAGTGTGACCATTTATTTCAAATCTACCTTTTATTTCAAATCCACCTTGAGAAAGCGCAAATAGAACACCGCCAGCACCAAATTGATGATAAGCATGATGACCGATGCGGCCGAGCCGTAGCCGATGTCGCGGAATTGGAAAGCGTTGCGATAGATGTATACGCCCATCACTTCGCTGCGGAAAAGCGGGCCACCGTTGGTGAGCGCGTACACCAGCCCAAACACGGCGAACGTTCCCATCGTGAGCAAAATGATGTCGAGCAAGATAGTGTAGCGGATCATGGGAACGGTGATGAAGCGAAATTTGTCCCAACCGGAAGCCCCGTCGATGGCGGCCGCATCATAGATTTCGTCTGGAATCGTTTCGAGCGCGGACGAAAAAAGGAGCATACTAAACGCTGTGCCGCGCCAGATATTAGCTAAAATAATGGCGAGTAGGGGCGTGTCGATCAGCCAGCGCACTTCTTCAAGTCCGAGCAGGGTGAACACCTGATTGACCGCGCCGGAACGGGAGTTGAGCATACTGATCCAGATGTAGGCGGCGACGATTTCGGGGACAACCCAGGCGAGGAGGACGCTGCCGCCGACGAGAACCCGGCCGACAAACCCACTGCCCTTGAGCAGCACCGCCAGCACGAGACCCAGCACAAATTGCCCGATTAGTGCCGAGCCGATGACAAACAAAAAGCTGATGCGGAGCGAGTTCCAAAATTTATCATCTTTGAACAGGCGCACGTAATTGTCGAAGCCGATAAACGAGGGGTTTTGGGCGGAGGGGCCGACAAGGCTTTGGTCGGTGAAACTGATGATGATCGCCCAAGCGGATGGCACGATGACGAAGACGACGACGACGATGACGGCCGGAAGCATGAACAGGAGCAGTGATAGCTCTGTCCAGCGTTGGCGCGAGATGCGCGGTTTTTTAGTTGCGGCCGTCATTGTGGTTGATTGTGCCGCGTGGTAGGGACATGGCGTGCCATGTCCCTACCACGCAATAGGTGTTTATTCAGTGATGCGTTTGACGTTTTCTGCACCAACGGCCGCTTCGACCGCTTCGGCAAACATTTTCATCGCTTCTGTTGCATTCGCTTCGCCCAACATCATGCGCTCGGTGGCGACTTGGATTTCGGCCGATACTTGGTTGTATTGTGGGCTGGCGGGACGGAACGATTGGTATGGCAGAACGGATGTCGCCAGTTCATTGAAGAATGCCTCATCTGATACTGCGTCACTTCGTGCTGGAATCGATCCCATATCGTTAACGTAGCGCGTAATCGAATCTGCACTCGACATAAATTGGATAAACTCCCAGGCTAATTCAGGGTTAGCGCTGTTCTTGGCCATCGACCAACCCCAGCCGCCACCCATGCCGACGAAATCACGGCCGCCTAAGCCTGCGCCCGGTTCCATTGCTGGCATAGGCGCCCATGAAACCACTTCATCGCGATCTGGAATAGGGGCCCATTCGCTGTCTGGTGCATACAAGCCCCACATCCAGCTACCACTGACGATAATGCCGACGTTGCCATCGCGGAAACCTTCTTGCAGGTAAGGCACCCAGGGTTCTGCTTCCATAAATAGATCCGCTTCAGATAATCCTTCAGCGAACATGTCTTCGTAGAATTTGAAAGCGGCTTCGATGCCGGGGCTTTCGACGATCCATTTGTTGTCGCTGGTGTCGAGCAAGACATCGTTTGTGCCGCGCAGGAGCATGAAGAAGCCGCCGATGGTGGTCGCTTCGCCCCAGATGGTGCCAGATTGCACTTCGAGCGGGATCACGTTTTCGGTGTTGTCGCGGATTTGGCGCGAGGCGGCGAAAATATCTTCCCAACTGGTGGGGTTCCAGGGCAGTTCGATTCCGGCCGCTTCAAATACGTCGTTGCGATAGTAGACGAGGCGGGTGTCGGTGTCGTACATGACGGCGTAGGTGCTGCCGTTATAGGCTGGCATCTCTTTCATGCCGTCGGGGAAGTTGCTGTATTCGTCCCAGCCTGCCAGCATGTCGTCGAGCGGCATCATGTAGTCGGCCGATACAAATTCGGGGATGCCTTCGCCACTGACGGAGAATACATCGGGGCCTACGCCTGCACTAAAGTCGAGCAGCACTTGGTCGTAATAGCCTTCTGTTGGCTGGTTCATTTGAATGTCTACCAACACGCCTTCGGCCGCTTTTTTGGCGACGAAGCTGTCGATGATATTTTCCATGGTGGCAACACGGCCGTCACCAGGGAATGAGACAGTGAGCTGTTGCGGTTCATTGGCGGCCGCGACTTCTACTTCTTTCGTCACTTCCACTTCTTTCACGATCTCAACAGTCACTTCAACCGGGCTAGGTGCTTGGCAAGCAGTGATTACCAGCAGCGCAGTTACAAGAACAGTTAGCAGTTTCAAAAATGCGAATTTTTTCATCACTTTCTCCTCCGGGGGGATAGGGGTTTAATTTCGACTTCCAAGTCATTTTTATTTTTGGTGTGTTCTTGACAACCACACCAACAAAATTCACGGTTTTATGACACATTCTTTGGACATTAGCAACTTTTGATAGACAATGATCAGACATCAATTGCGAAAAGATTGAAAAAAGCACGTACAAGGAGCGCGTAATTATGCACACACCGATCACAATCACTGATGAAGACAAAGCATTTTATGAAGAGAATGGCTATTGGGTCAGCCCCAAAATTTTGAGCGATGACCAGTTGGCAGCGTTGCGCGAGCATCATGCGGCCGTGGTGGCAGCGCAATACGAGACTGGCCAAGTGCCTCCCGGCCGGATCGGGTACACGCCCGGCCCGATTGATTCGCTTGTCAAAATCGACTATGCGTACTGGGCAGATAGCACCATTGCCAAACTGGTACTGAACCCGACCATTGGACAAGCCGCGGCCGAACTGGCTGGCGTAGACGGCATTCGCCTATGGCATGACCAACTGCTACACAAGCCGCCCCAAGCTGGCAAACAGGCCAATGCGGTCGGCTGGCATCAAGATTATCATTATTGGCAATGTTCGACGGCGACCAACATGCTGACGGCGTGGGTGGCGCTGGTCGATGTGGACGAAGAAAACGGCTGTGTCGAGATGGTGCCGGGTAGTCATAAATGGGGTTTGCTGCCCGAAAGCGACTTTTTTGCCCAAGATTTAGACGAATTACAAAAGAAGATCGAAGATGTGTCGGGCAAGCCATTCGAGACAGTACCGATGCGCCTCCCGGCCGGATCGTTTAGCGTCCATCACTGTCTCACCATTCACGGCAGTCGGCCGAACCGCTCGGCCGATCCCCGTGTGTCGATGGTCGTCCACATGATGCCAGATGGCGCAAAGTATCAGGCTGGCACACCGGCCGATCCGCATTACAACGTCCGGTTGCTCAGTGGCAACGACGGCGATTATTTTGCGGGGCCGTCCTTCCCCGTAATCTACGGCGCACAGCGCAACCCCTGGGCGGTCGGTGGCTAATTGCCCCTGTCATAGCGGCCGGGCGTATGGTGTATGCTGTGCGCCCTTTCATAAAGCGAAGAGAGCAAAAAATCGGTCATCGGCCGTCGATCTAATGCGTTCTCGCTATGCTGCATACGCGCTGGGAAAAGTGGGCTATATCATCAAAACAACGCATCCTGCCAGCCCCCATTTTGAGACAGACACGGCCGCATGGCGACGCGATCTCAAGCGATTTTGCGACAGCACCACCTTTGCCTCCCTCACTATTTTAGCCACCACAACAGACGGCGATTCCGCGACTGTCCATTTTCGTGCAGGGCTGCTGCAAGACGGCCGCGATGCCTCTTTTATCGAGAACAGCCGCTTTTTGCGCGAGGGCGATAGTTGGCTTTACGATCAAGCGATTTGATATAAAATCATCGACTAAAACCGGAGTGCGTGATGGATAAGATCAAATGGATGCAGGCAGCAATTGGGTTTACTTTGGGCGTTTTGGTGACGGCCGTTTTTTTGACGGTGCGCGAACGGCAAAGCCCGATGGCGATTCAGATTATTCCGCCAGCAGCGACTGCGACGGCCGGGCCTACGGCTACCCCTGCGCCGATCAGCGTGTATATCAATGGGGCGATCCGCAATCCGGGCGTGTATGAAGTGGCGGCCGATGCGCGGCTCGAACAGCTTTTGGTGGCGGCCGGGGGAATGACGAGCGCGGCGTATGTGGAAGGGGTTAATTTGGCTGCTCCGTTATTTGATGGCGCACAAATTTTCATCGCGGATCAGGCACAGGCGGCTGTGCCAAGTAGCGGGGTGACAGTGAGCAATCTGGCGGCCGATAGCGCGGGGGCGGCCGCAGGTGCGACGACCGGGCTGATCAACATCAACACGGCCGACCGCGCCACGCTGGAGCAAATCCCTGGTGTGGGGCCATCGACGGCCGACAAGATCATGGCGCACCGCGAAGATAACGGCCCTTTCCTCTTTATAGAGGACATTATGGATGTCTCTGGCATTGGCGAGGGCAAATTCGAGCAAATGCGCGAGTCGATCACTATTGGCAACCGGTGACAGCAGGGCTTTTTTGTCTTGTAAAATTTTTCACAAACACCTTGACGCGCCCCTGTTCTGTCATATAATGTAATCAACTTTCAAAAAAAATTGAAAGTTGTAAACGATATGGTCATGGAGAGCAAGCAAGGGCTGTCCGGCCGCGAGGAAAACAGGTAGCGTTATGCTCGATTCTCAAATGAAGATCGGTTTAGATGCCGTAGAAGAAACATTGACGACGGTGATTGACAGCGATGTGGAAACGCTTTTCGATGCGAGCCGACACATCATTTCTTCTGGCGGCAAGCGTGTGCGCCCTCGCGTTATTTTGCTCGCTTATCTGGCGGCCGGGGGAGAGATGATCACCGATGCCGTTGATGCGGCCGCGGCCGTCGAACTGGTGCATACCGCCACATTGGTACATGACGACATCAACGACCATAGCGCATTGCGGCGTGGCCAAGCATCTGTCCACAAGCAGTGGGGGCGCACGTTTGCGCTGCTCACAGGCGACTATATGTTTGCCAAAGTGTATGAAATGATGTCGCCGTATGGTGTGGAGTGCAACAAAATCATGTCGTCGGCCGCTGTCACGTTGGTAGAAGGGGAGACGCTGCAAGCGGCCGCTGCCAAAAAAGGGGAGATGGATCGAGAGACGTACAAACAGGTGATCGAACGCAAAACAGCCAGCTTGTTCAGTGCAGGTGCGCGTATGGGCGCGGTGATTGCCGGGGCGGATGACGAATTAAAAGAGGCGTTGACCACCTACGGGCATTATTTGGGTGTGACGTTCCAAATAGTTGACGACATTTTAGACTTGATCGGCGATCCCGAAGAGATGGGCAAACCGGCCGGGCTAGACATGGCGCAAAATCGTGGCGTAGGCATGACGGTCAACGGGAGCAATGGACATACGGCCGTTCTCGAAGCACCTGCTGTTGCGGCCGACCCTATCGAGGCGATGATGGCAAAATTACGCAGTTCGGGCGCAGTTGACATCGCTCGTGCCGAAGCAGATCGTATGGCACAACGCGCTTACGATGCGCTCGAAAATGTGCCACCATCCCCCGCTCGTGATGAGTTGTCGCGTTTGGTCGATATGGTACTGGATCGCAAAAAATAGGTCATAAAAACTGAGATAAACAAAAAAAGCCGCCCTAGACTCAGAAAGTCGATGGGCGGCTTTTTTTTAGCTCCTCGGGTTGGACTCGAACCAACAGCCCTGCGGTTAACAGCCGCATGCTCTGCCATTGAGCTACCGAGGATTAAATTGTGAACGCGAAGGGAATTATAACAAACTGATTTTCCGTGTCAATGTGCGACTGTGAGCAATTTTGGGCAACATACAGCTTATTGGGCTTTGCTTGTTCTACAATCTGTTAATTATCGGGTTTGTTACCCAGCAGCCTGAAATAAATTATCCCAATCTGGCCGCGCTAATGGCAATGTCCGACAATATACACTTTTGGTCACATCGCGGGGTCGATCTAGCCGCAGATCAATGTGATGACCGAAACGGCCGCTCCTGCTTCTATACTCAAATTCACAGCGGCTATGAAAAGAGTATGATGCGCTCAACCGGGGCAGCTATACGCCATTGGATGCGGCCGTCGAGCTGTTTGTGTATATGCGGGAGCATGAAGGTGTAAGTATGTTGGTGATTTTGAATTTTTCGGCCGAAAATCGCATCTTTGCATTAGGCGGTACGGCCGTTATCCTTTTATCAACTGTAATGGATAGTTCTCATAACGTCACAGGTGATGTTGATGTTCGGCTGAATGAAAGGTTGATTCTTCTATTGAGGTGATAATGGCGATAAAAAACAAAGTACAATTGATCACCTACCCCGACTCGCTGGGTGGTGATCTCAATACACTCAACCAATTACTAACCACCTACTTTACCGACATATTTGAAGGCGGGGTGCATATTTTGCCCCCTTTCCCCTCCAGTGGAGATCGTGGCTTTGCACCGCTCACGTATTCTGAAATCGCGCCTCAATTTGGCACGTGGGATGACATACAGGCGATTGGCGCACAGTTCGATGTGTTGGTCGATATGATGGTGAACCATATTTCGCGGCAATCTGCCTACTTTCAAGATTTTGTGCAGCACGGCCGTCAGTCGCAATGGGCTGATCTGTTTATTACGCTCGACAAAATTTGGCCCGATGGACGGCCGCCCCGCGAAGATGTGGCTAAGATATTTTTACGCAAGCCAGAGCATCCTTTTTCTGACATTACAGTGACCGATACAGGCGAGACAGAGCGTGTATGGACATCGTTTGGCCCCCGCGTTGATTGGTCAGAGCAGATCGATCTCGATGTCAATTCGTCTGTTACACGCGCTTTATTCCGCGACTGGTTCAAAAACTTTAGCGAGCAAGGCGTGAAAATTGTGCGCTTGGATGCTGTCGCGTATGTGACAAAGAAACGGGGGACGAGTTGCTTTTTTGTTGAGCCAGAAATCTATCAGTTCATGGAATGGATCACAACGTTGGCCAATGAGTACGGGCTGACATTGTTGCCCGAAGTCCACGCCCATTACGCGCTTAATCGCAAGCTGGCAGAGCGTGGCTACTGGATTTATGATTTTATTTTGCCCGGTTTGGTGCTGTTCTCTCTGGTCAATGGTGATAGCCGCAAATTGCGTGATTATTTGTCGGCCGCGCCCACCAAACAATTTACAACGCTCGATACATATGATGGCATCCCGATCCAGCCTGATCTTGATGACATATTGACCGTCGCCGAATCCCAATCAGTCGTTGATGCGATGATGAAACGCGGTGCAAATCTCAATCGTATTTTGGGCAAACGGCTCAAGCATCCGGGGTTTGACGCACACCAAATCAACATCACTTATTACGATGCGGTCGGCCGCAACAATGATGCGTATCTGGCAGCGAGAGCGATCCAATTTTTCTCACCCGGTGTGCCACAGCTATATTATGTCGGGCTGCTGGCTGGCGAGGGCGACCATGCAACGATGAAGGAGAGCGGCGAGGGGCGAGCAGTCAACCGACACAACTACACAACGGCCGAAGTGGAAACGGAACTCAAACGGCCGGTCGTGCAGCGTTTGCTCCGCCTCATCCGTTTCCGCAATACGCATCCCTCTTTTGACGGCTCACTGGAAGTGCTGCATAGTGCGGCGCATGAGGTACGGCTACGGTGGCGCAATGGCACGGCCGTTAGCCAAGTGCGCGTCGATTTGAATACCTATAACACGTCGATTGCGTATACGGATGAAAAGGGCCTGTCGGCCGAATTGATCGTGTGAACTCGCCCAAAATCGGGTTACGTGGTCAAATTGATAGCGCATGGACAGCATTATTTCTTTGATCAACACAATCGAACAAAGCGGCATTGCAGAAAATGGTGCGCTCAATATCGTGCTGGCTGTTGCGCTGGTGGGCGCGGGGATCAGTCTCAACTGGCGGTTCTCGGTGCTTGCACTGGCGGTGATCGGCGTGTGCGAAATGCTTTTGCTGTTTGGACAAGTGTCGCCGCTCTTGGCGGCCGTGCGTTTGATCGTCGGCATTTGCGTCGTCGTTATTTTGGGCAGTGCTGCATGGCCACAGCGCAACGAATGGCGGCTGCATTGGCCGCGTGTGGGGCTGGTGCTGGGCAGTTTGCTCGTCGTCTATGCGCTCGTACAGTCAGACGGTCTACAACTGCCGATGGCGCAATCGCTCACCTTTGCCGTTTATAGTTTGATCGTGATCGGTGTCGGCTTGTTGGTCTCGGCCGATCATCTGCTCCATTCGATTATCGGTCTGTTTTTATTGTTGATCGGGAGCGATTTAATCGTCGCGGCCGTCACTCACTCGACCACGTTCACGCTCGTTTTTGTAGCGCTGCAAATCGTGCTGGCATTGATCACATCATGGATCGCTACGCCACCGATGCCACGCCGCCGCCCCTATTAGCCCACACACCGCCAAGAAAGCGGCCGCCATTGCCAACGCGCCCAGATGCAAAGCAGGCCATTCGCCATCGAGTAACGTCGCTACAGGCGAGCCGTGCAGCACCCAAAAGTCACGCGGCCGGGTCACAGCGTTTGTTGCATAACTACCCAGTTGAGACAAAAACGTTGCCCATGAATCTTCAGACCAGCGAAAATCGGGGATCATACTCACCACACGGCCGCCCAATTTTTCTGATAATCCATAGCGCAAAAGCGTCCATTGATGAAGCATTAAACCAAGCGTGAGACCATAGCGTACCATCATAGGCAACCGCGCCAGCAGCACCGCATAGCCAACCAATAACAATGGAATTTCGCTGCTAAAGCGGCGTAATCCAAACCCGCCCCCGCCAAACCAGTCGCGGGTACTGGCGTTGATATAAAATTGCAGACAGATAACGATGAGCATGGGGATAGCGATGCGCGGCCGTCGTTTTGCCAACACGATCAAACCAAAGAAACCGGGCAAAAATACAGGAAACCACGCGATAATGCCCCGAAAGCGGGAAAAAAGTAACGGCCGCCACCATGAAGCCCGCCAATTGATAAACGAGTCGCCTTGTGGAATGGTGATCCAGTTGCCATAGTATATTTTCCATAGCATAAGCTGTATGACGACGATGGCGAATGCCCCCAATGCGATCCATAAAAAGCTGGCAGCCAAGCGCCTAAACTTTTGCCGCGCCTGCACCCCATGCCACAGCAATGTGAACGCAGGCAGCACCCCATACACCACGCTTTGCCAGCGAATCAGTGTGCCAAGCCCCAACAACATGCCCAGCAGAACCAATTGGCGCGGCCGGGGCTTTTGTTCGATGCGTAGCCAATAAAATAGCACCAGCGTGGCGACCACGGCCGATGGCACATGGGCGTAAAATGGATCGCGGAATTGGTAGAACAGCAACGGGGTGCAGCCCATCATCGTCACCGTTGCCAGCACGGCCGTGCTGGGTGCAAAACGGCGGCTGATCTGCATCATTAGCCCAAACGCGCACACGCCCAACAGTGTGGTAAACGCGGCGGCCGTTTGCAGCACAAGCGGTTCGTACCCAGTGTGCGAAAACGGCCGTGCAACGACGAGCCAGGGCAACCACTGTACGGCCGCGCCCGGTGCAAAAAAATTTTCGATATGTCCGGTTGGTGTTAGCTTGAGATGATTGTTTTTGTTCGCAAAGTCAGGCGCGGCCGGATAGCTCAATTGTAGATCATTCGCCAGATGCAGATCGCCATCATAAACGAGCGAACGGGCATACGAATAATAATACGCCCCGTCCCAACTAGGATGGTTAATGGCAGACAGCAGCAGCCATTGCACGCAAAAAACAGCGATGATGATCGGTACGGCACGGTATCGTGCTGTAGGGGCATAGCTAGTCATGTCCAGTTGGTATCAAGATACAATCGGCAATTTGTTGCGTCGGTTTCGCCCGGTGTTGAAACACACGGGCTATCTGTGTGCCTTCCGGCACTGCAAAAAACCCGTTTGAAACGGGTTTCTATCGGCGTAGCAGTCGGCTTCAACCGAAGCGGTGACAGGTAAGACGTTTGGCTTTGTTGACTTTGTATGTATAGAACATGGCTCGCTATGTCCCTACCCAGTTTCCATCGTAGCCAATTTGCGCGTCTCTTCATCGACAGCGAGTGCTTCGACAAATGGTTGCAAATCGCCATCGATCACCGATTGCAAATTATAGGTGGTGAAGTTGATGCGGTGGTCGGTCACACGGCTTTGCGGATAGTTATAGGTGCGGATTTTGCCACTGCGGTCGCCAGACCCGACTTGCTCTTTGCGCTCTCCGGCTATGGCATCGGCTTGCTTTTGCACGGCCGCTTCTTGGATGCGCGCCTGGATAATCGCCTTGCCCAGCTCTTTGTTTTGCGTCAGGCTGCGCTCGCTCTGGATTTTTACCATCAAACCGGTTGGCTTGTGGATGATCCGGGCGGCCGTGGCATTCTTTTGCATGTGCTGTCCACCCGGCCCCGACGAAAATTCTGCCTTGATCTCCAGATCGTTTTCATCGAGCGTAATGTTCACTTTATCCACCTCTGGCATCACGGCCACTGTTGCTGCGCTGGTGTGGATGCGTCCCTGCGACTCCGTTTTGGGGATGCGCTGGACGCGGTGAATGCCGCTTTCATACTTGAATTTTGAGAACGCGCCTTGTCCTTTGATCATAGCGATCACTTCTTTGTAGCCGCCGATTCCGATGAAGTTTTCATCCATGATCTGTACTTTGAAGCCGCAATTTTCAGCATAGCGCATGTACATACGAAACAGATCGGCCGCAAACAATGCCGCTTCATCCCCGCCCGTTCCAGCACGAATTTCGACATAGACGTTGCGATCATCGCGTGGGTCTTTTGGTATCAGCAGTCGCACCATCTGCTTTTCGAGTGCGCCTTGCTCTGTCTCCAGCAATTTAATCTCGTCCTGCGCCATCGTTCGCATTTCTGCATCGTCTTCTAGCGCGATCATTTCTCTGGCATCGGCCGTCTCGCCCTCAATTTCCCGGTAACGGCGATAAGCAAGGACAATCGGTTCGATGTCGGAACGCTCTTGCGCCAGCTTCATCAAACGTTCGTGATCGGCCGATACGGCCGGATCACCCATCTGGTACTCTATCTCTTCAAAGCGGTTTACAACCTGTTCAATCCGTTCAAGCATAGCAAGGATCGTACTGCTAACTGCTCACATTGCAACCCAAACAAAAAAACGGGCTGGAGAATCATCTCCAGCCCGTCTATTTCATTGATCTCAGCTTGTTTCTCTACTCTCTAAGTGTCCTACTACCTCATTGTCTCTTAAGCGAGGGTAAGTACTTTAACTAGCGAATTGCACTTGTATATTTGGAGCTCGGCTTTGGGCAAAAAACTGACCAGCTTCCATGACCACCATTGCTACCCCCCCATTCCATGGAAGATATGCCTGTACCACAGGCTTGTGCATGTGCGGCATGTGTAGTTAATTGAATAGTTGCAATCAGCATCAATAAAATAATGCTGATTGCCCACAAATTACGCTTGAAAGAGTTATTGTTATATATATTCATTACCTAATTCCTTACTTTACTTATTATAGATTGAGTGCTTTTTATCTAGCTCCAAAGACAGTGTACAATAAATTTCGGAATTAGTAATGTAAAGAGGGTATAATGTTTGCATTCAATTTCATGGTATTTTAGACTTTTGTGGACGATAAATTGATTATGTTACCAATTACTCACGAAATAGTGCGAGACGCACTGGCGAACTATCATAATATAAAGGCATTGGCAGAGAGTCCATTAATAAAAACCAAACTGACTTCCCAAAGTTTGTGGATGCCCTATGAAACAGCAAGTGCAACCAACCTTGGTATTGCAATACAAGCGTTACTCGATTGGGGGCTTGATAAGCTGATTGAAAAGAATACAAAAACAGCATTGATAAGCTACGAAACTTTAGATAAAAGGTATCGACATAATTTGTCTGTATCTGTTTACGCACAACAATATGATTTATATGAACAGACAATTCAGAAACGGCGATTAGCGGGAACGCATCGGTTAGCTTCTATTTTTAATGCAGAAGAAAATAATTCGCAATCACTTGAACAACGGCAGCAATATACGATAGCATCCCATTACAGGTTGCTTAATCCTGTAAAGCAAGCCTTGCTCAATTATCTATCCTTATTGGAGGATAGCGATTCATATGATCAAGTTCTCAATCTATTTCCTGAACTTGATAACAAGCAAATTCAAGAGGTCCGCAATCTACATTTGATTCAACTTCATTCAAACAATTTGCTTTCCATTTCTGACCAAGTCCAGCATGTTGTTACACAACAAATACCTAGACAAAAACAGATTAGTCTTCATCAAAAAATAGCCCGACAATTTATCAAACGACAACATTCTGTAGAGGCAGCGACTCACTTCTTAAAAGCCAATGCTCAACAGAAGGCCGCAAATATCATTTTATCACTGACAAACAATGATATTGATAATGCGCTTCTTCAGGTAGGTCAACTTATCCAGAGAATTGATTCTAAAAAAGTGGATAGTGAAGCATGGGCGCGATTAAAATTTATGTCAGGGAATATTGCAAAACACTCAAACGATATGTCGAACAGCCTTGCAGAGTATGAAAAGGCTCTTTCTACACGGGATACCTTACAAAAGGCAAGGACCTACTTTGAAATATCTAAGATATATCGCCATAAAACAGACTACACTGCGGCATTGATGCATATGAGTATGGGAAAAGCTTTACTTGAACATCAAAATTCTACTGATAAAGATTATCAGAAGTTGTTGGTCTATATTCTTCTAGACGAAGCCTTGATTCATTCTAGCGATTTATTAGATTTTGAAGAAGCACATCGATTGTTAAATATAGCAGAAAAGACCATTGCTAAATTGCCATCAAACATGGCAAGAAATGAGTTGTTAATCATTCTTTGTGAGTTAGAAAGAAGATGGGGGAGTTATGAAAATGGGTTAGAAAATTATGATGAGACGATTGAACGCTATACAAGGGCAAGGTTATATGCGCTAGAAGCAAACGATTTAATACAGATCATTATTACAACCTATACTTTGGCTATCGTCTCATCAT
>CALECP010000126.1 GCA_937949915.1 uncultured Anaerolineae bacterium | reverse complement strand
CGGCAGATAGGTGGTCACGCCGCCCTCTGTGCCGGGAGCCATTTGGTTGCGGAGGCGAATGTTGGCGAATGTGCCGCGTGTCATCACCCGGTCATTGCCACGCCGTGAGCCGTAGCTATTGAAGTATTGCGGCTGCACGTCGCGCTCACCCAAGTAGGCTGCGGCCGCGCTTGTCCGTGAAATCGCTCCGGCCGGGCTAATGTGATCCGTCGTCACACTATCACCCACTTTCACCATCACCCGTGCGCCTTCGATTTGCGTGATCACCGGACTCTCTGCCATGTCGATGAAAAACGGCGGCTCTTGAATATACGTCGAATCCGCATCCCATGGATACACATCGCTCTCGCTCGTCGGAATGGCGTTCCACGTCTCATTGCTCGTGTATGCGTTACCATACTGCTTGAGGAACATTTCCGGTTTGACGATGCTTGTCACCGTATCCAAAATCTCCTCGTTGGTCGGCCAAATATCTTTCAGATACACATCTTCGCCAGTCTCATTTGTACCGAGCGGTTCAGTCATCAGATCGATGTCTGTCGTGCCAGCCAGCGCGTAGGCAACCACCAATGGCGGGCTTGCCAAGTAGTTCGTTTTGGTCAACGGATGGACGCGCCCCTCAAAGTTGCGATTACCACTGAGGACAGAACTGACGACCAATTCGCCTTCTTTGATCGCCGTTTCGACTGGCTCTGGCAGTGGGCCAGAGTTGCCGATACAGGTGGTACAACCGTATCCGACATTGTAAAAGCCTAACTTTTCTAAGTACGGGAGCAAGCCTGAATCGACCAAATAGTCGGTGACCACTTTAGAGCCGGGCGCAAGGCTTGTTTTCACATACGGTTTAACCGTGATCCCTTTCTCAACTGCTTTTTTAGCGACCAATCCGGCCGCCATCATCACGCTGGGGTTCGATGTGTTGGTACACGACGTAATCGCCGCGATCACCACGTCGCCATGCGTCATTTCGACAGTTGTACCGTTTTGGTAACTGGCTGTGCGTGATAGCTCGTCTTCACCCAAGCCGATACCCATTGGGCCCACCGGGGCGAGCAGCGTTTTGCGATACATATCTTTCATGTCAGACAGGTTGATGCGATCTTGCGGCCGTTTCGGGCCGGCCAAGCTCGGTTGCACCGTAGACATATCAAGTTCGAGCGTATCGGTAAAGTCGGGGTCTGGTGTACCCGGTTCGTAGAACAAGCCATTGGCACGGCAGTACGCTTCGACTTGTGCGATTTTTTCTTCGCTGCGGCCGGTTTGGCGCAGATAGTTCAATGTTTGGATATCAACTGGGAAGAAGCCCATCGTCGCGCCGTACTCAGGAGCCATATTCGCAATCGTGGCGCGGTCTGGCAACGTCATCGTGTCCATCCCTTCGCCATAAAATTCGACAAACTTGCCGACAACACCTTTCGCACGGAGCAACTCAGTCACGCGCAGCACAAGGTCGGTCGCGGTTGCACCTTCTGGCATTTGGCCCGTCAGCTTAAAGCCGATTACGTCTGGCGTAAGCATGTAAACGGGCTGTCCGAGCATGACTGCTTCGGCTTCGATACCGCCCACGCCCCAGCCAACCACGCCGAGGCCGTTGATCATGGTGGTGTGTGAATCTGTACCGACAAGGCTATCGGGGTAATAAACGCCGTCTTTTTCCATGACGACACGGCCGAGATATTCCAAATTAACCTGATGCACAATGCCCGTCGCAGGCGGCACAACAGTGAAGTTCTCGAACGCTTCTTGTCCCCATTTCAAAAATTCGTACCGTTCACGATTACGCACAAATTCGCGCTCTGCATTATGGAAGATCGCAAACTTGCTGCCGAACTGATCGACTTGTACCGAATGGTCGATCACGAGATCAACGGGTACTTGTGGGTTGACCTTTTTTGGGTCTTTGCCCAGTCGCGCCATCGCACTGCGTAACGCCGCCAAATCGACCACGGCCGGAACGCCAGTAAAGTCCTGCAAAATCACCCGGCCGGGCATAAAGGCGATCTCGCCCCGTGCTTCTTCGCTCGTCGGCCAATTGGCGAGTCGCTTCACGTCGTCTTGCGAGATTAGATATTCGTCGCAATTGCGAAGGAGCGCCTCCAACAGCACTTTGATAGAAAAAGGCAAACGGTCGATATTGGCAATCCCGTCTTCCTGCAGTTTTGCCAAGCGGTAATAGCTGCCACCTGTGGGAAGCTCACTTTTTGCACCAAAAAAATCATGACTCATAGTAGAAATACTCCAGATGTAAGGTTGTTATTCACAATTATACCGTAATTACTGGAAACCATAAGAGCAGAAAAATGCGAACCAATACGAACCATAGTATGTCTTGGATGGAGCAAGTTAATTTAGCATATACACATTCAATTGGACAAAATAAAGTATGTCTACCGCCCCCCTCATTTAATTTACTTGTCCAACAATTTTGTATCTGGTACATTCGCTCCTCTATGACAAAACGGGCGATTTTATCTGTGTACGACAAAAGCGGCTTGGTCGATTTCGGGCAAGCGTTGGCTGATTTGGGCTGGGAACTGATCGCGAGTGGCGGTAGTGCGCGGGTGCTGCGTGCAGCAGGGCTGGCTGTCACAGGCGTGTCGGAAATGACGGGTGCGCCCGAAATGTTGGGCGGCCGGGTCAAAACGCTCCATCCGGCCGTGCATGGTGGCATTTTGGCGCAGGACATCGCACGCGATCATGCCGATCTGGCGGCGAACAACATCGCTATGATCGATTTGGTGGTGTGCAACCTGTATCCGTTTGAGGAAACAGTGGCGCAACCCGGTGTCACAGTGGCCGATGCGGTCGAGCAGATCGACATCGGTGGGGTGACATTGCTCCGAGCGGCCGCCAAGAACTTCAAGCGCGTGACTGTTGTGTGCGATGCGAATGATTATGCGGCCGTGCTGGCTCAATTGTCGGCCGCGAACAGCATCGACGCACCGACGCGCCAAGCCCTTGCCGTCAAAGCATTTGCCCACACCCGCGACTACGATACAGCGATCACCGCTTATTTAACTGAACAAACAACTGGAGAAGCATAAAATGGCAGCAACATTTTTTTGGATATGTGTAATCGGCTTGTCGCTGATTGCGATTATTGTTGATACTTTTTTTCGTGAGAAGAAGTAAAAAGTTGGAAAGTAAGAAAAGTTGAACGTTGAAAAAGTAGGAGACTCCTATGCCCCAAATGACCCTTGACGCAATTTATGACCTCGCGCACGATGCGCTGATTCGCTGTGGTGCGAGTGAAGAACAAGCAGTCCCGGCCGCGCAGTCGATCCGTGACGCAGAAGCGGAAGGGATACGCAATGTCGGATTGGG
>CALECP010000125.1 GCA_937949915.1 uncultured Anaerolineae bacterium | reverse complement strand
CCGGCCGGATTCACCTCTATCCTCAATGCGACTGTCCCCCTGTTCGGCACAATTGTGGCGGCCGTGTGGATCAAAGAGAAAATGACAGTACGCGGCGGGATCGGCTTTTTATTGGGCTTTATCGGTGTTGTTATTTTGGTCGGGTGGCCGACATTTGAGATGACCAATGGCGTGATCGCCGCCATGATCGCCGGGTTTGCCGCCTCGCTCATGTACGCGGTTGCCGCACCGTATGCCAAACGGGAGTTGGTCGGTGTGCCGCCGCTTGCGATTGCGATGGTCAGCTTGCTCAGTGCGTCTGTGTTTCTCTTGCCAGCATTGCCCTTTTTTGCACCCGATACATGGAGCGGTATCACCCCGACTGTGATTGGCTGCATCGTCATGCTCGCACTCGCTTCAACCGCGCTGGCATACATTCTCTACTTTCGCCTTCTCAGCAATATCGGTGCCAGCCAAGCGTTGACAGTCACCTATCTCATCCCGATTTTTGCGGTGCTATGGGGGACGCTTTTCCTCGGTGAGGCGTTGACGTGGCCGATGATAGGGGCGTGTTTTTTGGTGTTGTCCGGTACGGCCGTGGCGAATAATGTATTCAGTCGGAAATAAATTCTAATGCTCCCGTAGAGACACAAGATTTTGTGTCTCTCTTCGATTTGTAGAAAGACGCAAAATCTTGCGTCTCTACAAAAGAATCGAAAACGAGATAGGCATTACATTACAGTTTGCCTGATTGGGTGGCTTTTACCCTGTTTGTCGTGTCAATATAGGTATCTATATTATTTGGGAGCGATTGCAGAAGCGTCTCCCCCCTCATAATCGCGGCATACGTGGTTATGATATTGATTCATTCGGAGAATTTATTCATGCGAACTTTAGGCCGTAGGCTGGCGGCCGTCATTGGAGGTATTTGTATCCTCGTGGCGGTAGTGGGTCTACTTGCTGGCAATGTGCGCTATCGTATGCTCACACCAGCGTTGTATCAAAATAGCTTGTTGCGTAGCGGTGTATACGAACAAATAGCTGTATCGTTGATCGAAGAAGTTGATCTTGCGCTGGTCAGATCGGCCGCGGCCGACCAACAGTTGCCACGCTTGGCTGAAGCGATTCTGCCAGCCGCCGAGCTACAAACAATCACCGAAGACGCGCTGCTCCAAACGGCCGCCTACCTCAATCAACCGGGCGCATCCTCCACGATCAGCATCACCACATGGGGCTTGCTCGAACATCTCGACGAAATTATCGTCAGTGACACATGCAGCCAATTATTCGCCCAACAACAACTGTGTACGGCCGAACTCCCCGCCCTCATCACCCATCTACGCGAAACAACCAGCCCCGAAACCGCCTTTGATCTCGCCCCTATTTTGACAGAAGCGGTAGGCGAACCACACGAAAATGTGGTGTGGATGACGGCCGTCACCACCACCAGTCTCCAAATTGTTGGCGTGCTTGTCTTGCTCGTCGTCATCGGCGCATCATTCGCCAAAGCGTGGCGGCAATTGATGCGCTGGCTGGGCTATGTGCTGATGGGAACAGGTATCGTGCTGGGCATTTTGCTGTTTGGGTTGGGGCGAGTGATGGGCGAGGTTTCTCTGGCGTTGGTTGAGCAAACGGACAACACCCGTATCATGGGGATCATCAACCAATTTTTGAGCGATGTGGGGGTGCGTTTTGCGAATGGGATGTATGGGCAAGCGGCCGTTTGTCTATTAGCTGGCGCAATGTTGTGGCTAACGGCCGCCATCTGGAAAAGAAGATCGCAACGTGCGGTATAATCAGAGCAAAATAAAACAATCAACCATTCGAGGCAATATGCGCGTATTAATCACCGGATCAAGTGGACAGATCGGCACCAACTTAGGGCTGAAATTACAGGCAGAGGGACATGACGTGTTTGGGGTCGATATTCGGCCGAACCAGTGGACGGACAAAATCAATACCACACTCCAAGATTTGAGCGTTCGTTATGACAACCACAAAGGCGGGATCGGCGCTGTCGCTTACCCGGCCGATCTCGATATTGTGGTGCATCTAGCCGCCCACGCAAAAGTACATGAATTGGTCGCGCATCCGTGGCGAGCGATGGAAAACATGATGATGGTGTTTAATGCGGCCGAATTTTGCCGCCAGAACGATTTGCCCATCATTTTCAGCAGCTCCCGCGAAACGTATGGCAATCTCCCGGCCGAAGATTTTGTCGTCGAGGAGTCATTTGCCAACTTCAAAAATGCGGCCAGCCCGTACTCTGCCACCAAATTAGGCGGCGAAGCCCTCATCTATTCGTATGCGCGGTGCTACGATCTGCGCTATCTCATCTTTCGGTTTAGCAATGTGTACGGCCGCTACGACAACGACATTCTCCGCATGGAGCGCGTCATCCCACTATTTATCTATCGCATCAGCCGAGACGAGCCGATCACAGTGTACGGCCGGGACAAATTGCTCGACTTCACCTATGTCGATGATTGTGTGGCGGGGGTTTCGGCCGGGATCGACAAATTGGTTGCTGGCACAGTCGAAAACCACACCATCAACCTCGCCTACGGGCAAGGGCGTAGCCTGCTCGACATGACCGAATACATCGCGGCGGCCGTCGGCAAGCAGCCCAACATGACTATCGAAGAATCGCTCCTGGGCGAAGTCAAACATTACATCGCCAACATCGGCAAAGCCCGCGCCCTGCTCGACTACACCCCTACGACCACGCTGGAAGAGGGCATCACCAAATGTGTCCCCTGGTCACTTGACTGGTGGGCGCAAAACGGCGTACAGTAAGTTTTGCCATGACCAATACACTTTATTACGGGGACAACTTCGACATTATCCGCGACTACTTGGCGGCCGAATCAGTTGACCTGATCTATCTCGATCCCCCCTTCAACTCCAACCGCAACTACAATGTGCTATTCAAGCATGAAAGCGGTACCGATTCGGAAGCGCAAATCGAAGCGTTTGAAGATACATGGCACTGGAACATGACGGCCGAACGCACCTATCATGATCTGATCGCCACCGCTCCCGACAAAGTAACCCGCATTGTCGGCGCACTACGCGACGCACTCGGCACAAACCAGATGATGGCCTATTTGGTGATGATGTCGGCCCGTCTTGTCGAACTGCACCGCGTCCTCAAACCGACCGGATCGTTTTATCTGCATTGTGATCCAACAGCCAGCCATTACCTGAAAATTGTTCTCGACGCGATCTTTGAACCTATCAACTTCCGCGCTGAAGTGATATGGAAGCGAACGGGCGCACATAGCGATTCTAAAACGATGGGCAGCACCCATGATGTCATCTTTTTCTATACAAAGAGCGACACATTCACATGGAACAAGCAGTATCAACCATACGCCGAAAGCTATATCAAAAGCCATTACCGACGCACTACCTCTAATGGCAGAAAATACCGGACAGATAATTTGACCGCATTTGGTCTGTCAGGTGGCGGCTATACATACGAATGGAATGGCGTGACAAAATTGTGGCGTGTCCCAGAAAGCAAAATGCAAGCGTTACATGATGAAAATAGGATTCATTATACGTCCTCTGGCACGGCAGAATATATTCGCTACCTAGATGAAATGCCCGGTATTCCATTACAAGATGTTTGGGACGATATTCCACCTATCAACTCTCAAGCAAAGGAAAGGCTAGGCTATCCAACCCAAAAACCGAGCGCATTGCTGAAACGGATCATCGAAGCAAGCAGCAATCCGGGCGACGTGGTGCTTGACCCGTTTTGTGGGTGTGGCACGGCGATTGCGGCCGCACAAGAGCTAGATCGTCGCTGGATCGGGATTGATGTCACTTATTTGGCCACGTCATTGATCAAATTTCGGCTGCGCGACTCCTTCCCAGATGCTGAGTACGATGTGATCGGCGAACCGACGACGCTGGAAGAAGCGCAACATTTGGCGGCCGAAAACAAATATGACTTCCAATGGTGGGCATTGCCACTGGTGGGCGCACGGCCGCTGGGCGGCAAAGCTGGCAGCAAAAAAGGCAAGCGCGGTGCAGACGGCGGAATCGATGGGTTCATCAACTTCATCGACGACACAACAGGCAAGCCAAAACGCATAATCGTACAAGTGAAAGGGGGCAAGGTAGGGGTATCTGACATTCGAGATTTGGTTGGCACAGTGGAGCGGGAAAAGGCGGCGATTGGGCTGTTTCTCTCGCTCAACAAGCCGACAAAACCGATGCTGAAAGAAGCGGCCGCGGCCGGATTTTATCACTCCGATGGTTGGGGACATGATTATCCGCGTGTGCAGATATTCACCATCGAAGATTTGCTAGACGGCCGTCAACCAGCCATGCCGCCCACCAATATCACCTTTGCCAAAGCGCCTCGAAAAAAAGGCGGTGGTGGAATCGGCACAACAGATCAAATGCTTTTGCGTTTTGCGTCACAATGATCTACATCGACGTAGCGGCCGCAGCGCATAGTCGTGCCGGACTCGGCCGCTACGCCGAACGGCTGGCGCAACATATCTATGCCACCGACCCCGCCCGGTACAAACTCTTTTTCAATCGCGGCCGGAACGCCACCCTACCCGCTACGCTGCAAAACATCCCCCACACCTCCCGCGCCGTCGGCTACAAACCCTGGCGCATGGCGGTGCTGATGGCGCACCTGAGCGGCCGGGGATTCAATCGGCTCGTTCCCGACGCAGAGCTATTTCACAGCACCGAACACCTGCTTTTCCCCCTCACGGGCAAGCCAACTATTCTCACCATCCACGATCTGATCTTCAAACTGTTCCCCGAATACCATAAAAAGCTGAACTATTGGTTTCTCAATTGGGCGGTGCCTGTCTTTTGCAAACGCGCCACCCATTTGATCGCCGTGTCTGAAAGCAGCAAGCGGGACGTGGTACAACAATACGGTATCGACCCCACCAAAATCACAGTGGTGTATGAAGCCGCCAGCGACATTTTTGGGGCTGTCTCGGCCGCGCACATCGCACACGCTCGGCAGCAATATCAATTGCCCGATCAATTTTTGTTGCACATCGGCACTATCGAGCCGCGCAAAAATTTAGACCGCTTGCTCGATGCGTTCAAGCTCGTGCGGCGCGATTATCCGCAGTTGCAATTGTTGCTGGCGGGGGCGAAGGGGTGGCTGATGGACGACTTTTTTGCGCGGCTAGAACGGGAGGGATTGCACGATGTTGTGCGGCCGTTGGGCTGGGTGCCAGATGATGATCTTCCGGCCGTGATCGCGGCCGCGTCGCTCGCTGTACAACCCAGTCTATACGAAGGATTCGGGCTGCCGATTTTGGAACAGATGGCGTGTGGACAAGTCGTAGCGGCCAGCCGTACCGCCAGCCATCCAGAGGTAGGTGGCGATGCGGCCGTCTATTTTGACCCCAAAAACGTAGACGAGATGGCAAACGTGATCGGCGAAATGCTAGGATCGTCCGGCCGTTATCAACACCATCAACAGTTAAGCCTCGCCCAAGCCGCTCACTTTTCTTGGCAGCGCACCGCCCATGAAACAATCGCCCTCTATGACCAACTGCTTGTATAAAATAGTGACGCAGCGCATAGGAAACTGTCAGATAACTTATCAGAACACAAGGATATAAATATAGTTAAGAGGTATTGGTAGTTATTGATTCACAAAATAGCAAGAACTGGAGCAAGTTTAGATGTCGAGAAAAACGATATTATTGGCTGGGGCAAATTTGGAAGTCCCAGTTGGATTGAGAGAAATACTAGAACAGAAATTTGGCAAAAATCGTTATTTGGTTTTGTTTGCAAGCGATCACAAAATGGCAAAAACTATTTTGGCCGAAACACCAGATAGCATTATTATCAGCGCACAAGAAATTGATCAGATGGTATTAAACGCCGCTTAATTTTGATGCAGAGATATGTGGAATGAGAGAGAGACAAAAGAGGAGCTTCCTGACAGTGTAACTAATCCGTTGCAGTATTCAGCGACGCTATGATTTCGTCTACATTCTATCTATAGATAAAGCAGATCAGAGCGTGGGCAGCCAGCCAAAAGCCCATATCAGCAAGACAACCATCGCCCCCCATACAGCCCCCGCCACCAATTGCAGAACGGTATGCTTGCGGAGATACAAGCGTCCCGCACACACCAATACGGCCAGCATCATTAGCGAAACCCCGGCCGCCCAATTGTCGATCATGCCCCATAGCACAGCGGCCGACATACTGGCCGTCGCATGGTTGCTGATTTTCCACCACAAATTGACTATAAATAGCCCCAACAAGGCAATAGCTGTCACCAAACAAAGCGATAAAAGTAACGGAGGCGCACTCGCCGTTCGCAAAATCCACCACGTTGCCATCGTCGTGATGAATGTAAGTAAATACGGTACATGCCTTTCATCGCGTGACATACTGACCGACTGGATTCTGTCTAACCGCATCAGAATACCCACGAAAATCAATGGCAACAATACGATCAACACATTGTATGCCAGACCCCATTCGAGCCAATGGTTATCTGCCAGCCACGCCACCGCAAACCCCAATCCCGCAAAAATTGTCGGGGGGCTGATAGTATATGTAAAAACGGTCACAGCTTTCTGGCGGTGGGTCATCGAGGTAAAACGGATTGTCAGTTCATCTAGTGTCATTGTTTACCATTACGCATATCTCTACGCAGATGTAGGGACGAGAACGTGATTATTATCTGATAAAAAAACAGGGTGATTCGGCCGTTATTAGCGGCCGATCACCCTGTCATTCTACCATTGTTGCCACTGGTAGCGTGTTATGATTTTGTAAGTAAGCGGCTAATAGATCATTTAGATGATCGCCGCTTATTAAAAATTAGATCACGTGCCGTGTTGCCAAGAGTTGAGGTATTCGCGCTGCTCGTCTGTCAATACGTCGATGCCGATACCCATCGCGTTCAGCTTGTAACTGGCGATGCGTTGGTCAACTTCTGCTGGCACAACATACACTTGGTTCTCAAGCGTCTCTTGGTTGTCGATCAGGTAGGTGGCTGCCAATGCTTGACCGGCAAAGCTCATGTCCATGACTGATGCAGGATGTCCTTCGGCCGCAGCCAAGTTGATCAAGCGTCCTTCACCCAGAATGTTGATTTTACCACCATCTTTGCGGATGTATTGGTCAACGAACGGCCGTACACGCGCTGGATCATTTGCACACAAAGTACGCAAGCCTGGGATGTTGATCTCAACATTGAAGTGACCCGCGTTACAAACGAGTGCGCCGCTTTTCATTGCCGCAAAGTGATGCGTATCGATCACGTTGATGTCGCCAGTTGCCGTGACAAAAATATCGCCTTCGAGAACAGCTTCAGCAATCGGCATCACACGGAAGCCGTCCATAACTGCTTCCAGTGCTTTCAATGGATCGATCTCAGTCACGATGACGCTACCGCCGAGTCCGGCCGCACGCATCGCAATGCCGCGTGAACACCAACCGTAACCAGCGACAACCACTTTCTTACCAGCGATCAAATAGTTGGTTGCACGGATGATACCGTCCATCGTCGATTGGCCTGTGCCATAACGATTGTCAAACAGATGCTTGGTCAATGCGTCGTTCGCTGCAATCATAGGGAATTTCAACGCGCCATCGGCCGCCATCGCTTTCAAGCGAATCACACCCGTTGTCGTCTCTTCCGTACCACCGATCATGCCAGCCAACTGCTGTGGGCGCTCTTGATGCAGTGTCGAAACAAGGTCAGCACCGTCATCCATGATGATGTGTGGCTTGTGGTCGAGTACAGCATTCAAGTGATTGTAGTACGTCTCATTATCTTCACCTTTGACAGCATAGACAGGGATTTCGTCGTGAACAACCAATGAAGCCGCCACGTCGTCTTGTGTACTCAATGGGTTCGACGCGCAGATCACGATGTCTGCACCACCGACTTGCAAAGCACGCATCAAGTTAGCTGTTTCGGTGGTGACGTGCATACACGCGCCCAACCGCAACCCAGCCAATGGCTTGCTCTCTGCAAATTCTTTGTAAACGCTGGTGAGAACAGGCATCTCTTGTTTCGCCCATTCGATCCGATGACGGCCGCCAGTGGCTTGGTCGATGTCTTTTATGTGATGTTCCATTTGATAAAACTCCAAAGTCGTTAAAAAGTAGAAAGGTTAAAAAGTAGAGGACGGCCGTATGACCAGACTTTCTTACTTGCTAACATCACTTTTTAACATTCTAACTTTCTAACTTTTTTACTTTCTTAAACTGCAACGGCCGCCGCACCCATCAAAATATCGAGTGCGCCATTGTCATCAAAATGCTCACGGAAACGGGCGACAAACTCGGCCGGGGTAAAGGCATGATCCTGTGTCCCCGAATGCTCGATAGCATACGTCGAGCAAAGTGCGCCGACACGTCCCGCTATCTCCCAGGGCAAGCCCAGCTCGATAGAGCGCATCAGCCCTGCCCGGAACGCATCGCCTGCACCGGTCGGGTCTTCAAATTTTGTGGGCGGCACAACAGGGAACTCATACAGTTCGCCATCAATTGACAGCGTAGAACCGCTCTTGCCTTTGGTGATGAGAACACCACCCGCCCGCTCATAAATTTCAGCTTGGGTTAAGCCTGTCTTTTCCATGATCAGGCTAAATTCATATTCATTAACGGTCAGCAAGTAGCAATTGGTCAACCCGTTCATCAAATCATCGCCAGACAACCAAATCGTTTGTTGGCTGGGATCATAGATATAGTCGATGCCTGATTGCTTGCACTCTTCCATATATTGCTGCATCGCGGCCGGTTCGTTGGGCGATACAATCGTCAAATCACAGTCAGGCGCGTATTCTGCAAACGACAAAATCCCAGCATGATCCATCGCACCCGCATAAAAGCTGGCGATCTGGTTTTGGTCGCTGTCCGTGTTAGCGAAGAATGAGGCGGTGTATACATCGTCAATGGTGACAATGGCAGACGTGTCAACACCGCTTGCTTCCAAAAATTCGCGGTATTCGGCGAAATCTTGGCCTGCGGTTGCCATCACAGTCGGCCGACCACCCAGCAAAGCCATTGTGTAGGCGATGTTGGGAGCGGTGCCGCCCCGGCGTTTTACCATTTCTTTGACGAGAAAGCTGACGCTGATATTTTCCAGTTGATCTGCCACCAAATTGTCGGCAAACTTCCCCGGAAAGCGCATCAAATAGTCGAATGCAGTCGATCCAGTTACTACGATTTTCATCTTGTTTTGCTCACTTGTGAATAAAATCTCAAACCCAACGCATAATTATACACCTATCATCCAAACAAAACATACAAATTTTTGACTCTTTTGAGAGCAGTAATTCCAAATATGAAAGATGCAATGATCTTTGATCGATCAGTCGCCATTTGTAGGTAGTAGCGTGTGGTAAAATCAGCTAGGGTGATCGACTGCTAGTGGTCAATCATGCTTTTGTTTGTCAACCCGCCACTAGCCACAAGCAATGAGCCTCTAATATCATGTCTGAACCACGTACCTATTCAGTAGAAATCGCCGGAATGCAACGCGAGTTACCTTTGTTGGAGGTTGCGGCCGGTGTGCATATCGCTATTTTTAACATGCTGGGCGACACATTAATTGTGAAAGGCGCAGCCGCAGCCCTGGCGGAAAAGCTAGAGCATAAACCGGGTGATGTGATCGTCACGGCCGAAGCAAAATCGATTCCATTAGCCTATGAACTGAGCGCACTGACCGGACTACCGTATGTCGTTCTCCGCAAATCGTACAAGCCGTACATGGGAGACGCTATCAGCGCAACCACCCATTCGATTACGACGGGCAGCGAGCAAACATTGTTTTTGGACGAAAAAGATCGCTTGCTGATCGATGGCAATTATGTCATTTTGGTCGATGATGTGGTCAGTACCGGCAGCACACTGCAAGGGATGAAAAGCGTCATCGAGCAATCTCGCGGCAAGATCAGTGCAGTGGCGGCCGTATTCACCGAGGGCGACAAAGATTGGAGCGAAGTGGTATCGCTGGGCAATTTGCCTGTTTTTACTGATTGAGAGAGACCGTTTAATTTAATAGAGACAAGCGATGCGGGGCATCGTCTGTCTAAAGGATATGAATGAATAATTTAGAGCCAATAGCAGACAGTATTCGGAGTGAGATGGAAGAGATTCATGCAGCGCGTGAGTTGGCATTGAAACGGTCGCGTGAATTGATTCGCATTTGTGCAAAGGCGATTCGAGCCATGCACCGCGAGGAGTGGGAGGCTGCCCAGACGCAATTGACAACAGCCCGCAATGCGGCCGATCAATTGATAGACGGCACAAAAAATTATCCCGCGCTTTATCATGCTGGCTACACGCAAGATTCGCTCAAAGAGTATGTCGAAGCAAGTCTGGTGTATGCGCTGCTGCGGGGCGCTGATTTGCCCACTCCGGCCGCCCTGCAAGTCAAAGGCTCGACATGGCTCAACGGTTCGGCCGAAGCGGCAACCGAATTACGCCGTCGCATTCTCGACCTAGTACGCTTTGGCAAAAACGAGGAAGCAGAACGCCTGCTTGACCAAATGAACGAAATTTATAGCATCCTGACCACATTCGACTTTAGCGACAGCATCACCGGGGGATTGCGCCGTCGCACAGACACAGTACGCGCCGTACTAGAGCGTACACGGGGCGACGTGACAAGCAGTATTCGACAAACGGAGCTACAAAACTCGCTCCGGGCGCTGGAAGAAAAGTTAGCCACTCAATGAATTGGCGACTGATCGGGCTGAGTACGGCCAACGGGGCGACCAACATGGCGATTGACGAAACATTGCTTGCGTCTGTCGCGGCCGGGGGTGCGCCTGTCTTGCGCTTTTATCAATGGGAGCGGCCGTGTCTGTCGCTCGGATATGCCCAAAAAATAGCGGTAGTCGATACGGCCGTATGCGCGCAAAACGAGTGGGAGATCGTGCGGCGGCTGACTGGCGGCCGTGCTGTTTTGCACCAAGACGAACTGACCTATACGCTGTGTGCGGCCGAGACAGATGCGTGTATGACAGGCGGGGTACTGGCCAGCTACAAACGCATTTCGCAAGGATTGGCGGCCGGCTTGCAACGCTTGGGGATCGCGCTAGAACAGACACCGACGGCCGCACGAGGCAATCAGGGCAGCGTCGCCTGCTTCGATACACCATCAGCCAGCGAGATCGTTTTTCGGGGACGCAAATTATTGGGCAGCGCACAAACACGACGCAAAGGTATTGTTTTACAACATGGATCGCTGCCACTGGCTGGCGACGTAGGGGAAATCGCAGACGGTTTGTTGGTGGCAGATAAGGCATACCTACAGCGCGAACTCCGCCAGCAAGCGACCACACTAACATACGCACTGGGCAGCAAACCAAACGCGGCGGCCGTTGCCAAACAGATCCAGATCGGCTTGTCCGAAACGCTCGGCATCACATTCACGCCCTCTTCGTTGACAACGGCCGAGCAAAACCATATCCAGACACTGCGCGACCAAAAATATACGCAGCCACACTGGAACGGCCGTCAATGACTGTCTATTTTGCCCACATTACCGACACCCATTTGCGCGATGGCGTAGACGATACGCTGTACGGCCGTCGGCCGTATACCTGCACGGCTCAATTGGTCGATATTCTCAATACGCTGCCCCAAAAACCTGATTTTGTGGTTCACACCGGCGATGTGGTCGATATGCCATCGGCCGCGGCATACAGCCATGCGCGAGAATTGTTCGGCCGTCTCACGATGCCTGTCTATTTTGCGGCAGGCAACCATGACAACGTGGCGATGATGCGCGATTATTTGCCGTTTGCGCCGTATCACTCATTTTCAGATGCGTCAGATGAGCGGCTTGTCTATGCGTTTGAGGTGGGGGACGAACGCTTTTTGGTGCTAGATGCGCGTGGGGTGGGGTATCGGCCGTTGCCCCAGGGATGGCTGCCAGAGGCGCAACTTGCCCTTCTCAAAAAAGAGATGGCGGCCGACACGCGGCCGCTCACTATCTTCATTCATTACCCTATTTTATCGGTCAATTCACGCCCGACCGACACACACATGCTGGTGATGAATGGCGAAGCCGTTCACCAAGCATTGTTGCCCGGCCGGGAACGTATTCGCGCCGTTTTTCATGGGCATATCCATCGGCCGTTTCAGACGGTACGCGATGGCATTCTGTACACGGCCGCCAGTAGTGCCATCGCGCAATTGGACGTATGGCCGGCCGACACGACTATCTCATCTGCATCGGCCGAGCCTGTTGGTTTCAGCTTTGTCCATTGCTTGCCCCAACACACACTGATCCAACCGCATACTTTTTAACGGCGCTTCATCAGCGGCCGATGCCCGCGCTGCCACCAAATGCGGCCGACATTTCATCATAGATCGCGCCGATGTCGGCCGTACCAGCCGCGTAAAATTGTCCATTTGTCGCTTCCGCAAGGGTACGAAGCACCCCCTCACTCGCATCATCACCATACGCGATCATGACAACAGTGGTGTTGTTGGCGGCCGCGGCCGTCACCAAACGATTGTTGTATCCATACAGATAGCTGTCTGTGTCCTCACCATCGGTCAGCGCGATCAAGGCGTTGGTATAAGCGGCCGAATTGTTCGCTGCCAGTGTCTCCGCGCCCAGCCCAATCGCATCGTATAGCGTCGTCCCACCGACCGCTTGCAGACCGCCGATAATGTCAGTCATCTGCTCTTGTTGCCCACCAACAATCTCGTTTTCAAAGCGCACAGTAGGACGTGACTCAAACGGGATGAGTGTCAGGCGATCTTCGTCGCCCATCTGCTGTACAAATTGCGCGGCCGCTTCCCGTGCGCCGAACATCTTCTCCCCTTCCATACTACCCGATGTATCGATCAGCATCGCCAAATGGATCGGCTTGCGGGACGACTGCCATAACTCTTGCACCGCATAGACTGATTCGACTGATGGCGATGGAAAGATGATTTGTGGCTGGTCGAGTTGCACGTTGTTTTCGGCCGACAATGGGTAAACGGCCGGTGTGTTGCCATCGGCGCGGCGCAAGCCATACTGCACGGCCGCCTGTTGCGATGCGTCGTTGAGCAACCAATCGCGCAGCAGCCCGGCCGCCTCTGTCTCGGCCGTGTCTAGCCCACCATTCAGACAAGCGGGATGAGTGGCGACAAACGTCCCTTCAAACGGATAGATCGGCACAATGTCGCCCGTTGCGTGTGCCAGCACCGTGTTCTCATACATCACGGCCGCGCCCAAGAAATTAGCCCCGCGCTCCGCCATCGTGCTGCCTAGTTCGGCCGTCGAATTGCTAAACCACGATACAGCGCTCTCGAATGCACCGACAGACGCTTGCACAATCGGGTCGGCAATATCGGTGGGTGTGACGGCCGTCGTTTTCGATTCGGCCGCTTGTACCAGTGCCAGCAGCGTACTCGTTCCCGAACCAGACAAGCCGGGGTGCGTATGCCCCAGCCGCAGCGTATCGCCAAATTGACCGCCGCTGTAATACGCCCACGCCGACCGATCGGCCGCCAAGCTGCCTACGTCGAGCCAGCCCAATTCACGGCCGGGCCAGCCGATAGATTCGGCTAAGTCGCGCCACATGCCGATCACCAATGGGCTGGCTGCCACGCTGACGCAATCAGCCTGAAAAGCGTTGTTGCCGCGCTCGGCCGCCACATTTGCCCACACTTGATCATCTGGTATCCACAGGGCGGGATTGAGCGATCCATCTGCAATCCCAACGGTGGCGCTGCCTGCATCTTCGATGACGAGCGCGGCTTGCACCGGGGTATCGTCGGCCGTCCGCACGACAGCGCGGTTAAATTCATCGACGGCGGCGCCTGCCCAATCGGCCGCGCCCGTATTAACAACGATTTCTAAGTTGATCGGCTCTTCGGCACAGCCAACGGCGATGAACGTGACAAAAACAGCGACCAGCGTGATCCACAAAAAACGATGTGTATTCATTTGTCATCTCCTGTGCCGCTTAACGGCCGCTCGTGATCAATGTCATTTCGACAAAGCGATCTTGCGCTTGCAATTGCGGGTCAGTCGTATTGCGGCGCTCTTCTGGTGGGGCGACGGCCGTCACCACAAAACGCGCCGGATCAATATCTTTCGTCGCCAAATAATCGACCACCGATTGCGCCCGTGCCTGGGCAAAATCGACGATCTCTTGCTCGGTAAATGGCGGCGTGTTTTCTGGCCACGCCGACGATCCTTTCACTTCCATAAACAAGCCGACACTTTGCAGCATCGTCGGCACAA
The DNA here is from genome assembly GCA_937949915.1 of uncultured Anaerolineae bacterium. Lineage (GTDB taxonomy): Bacteria > Chloroflexota > Anaerolineae > Promineifilales > Promineifilaceae > CALECP01. Next base: position 3,229 of record CALECP010000125.1, on the reverse strand, counting down.
CGCACTCATCCAAAATGCGGCGCGATTCAAGTGTTAGCTCCGTCGATTCGGGCAAAAAGGTGAAACTGCGACACGGCAATACAGCAAGTGTCGTCGCGTCGCTGCCGTCGCTAACCCCGGTCAGATCAAGGCTGGCCGCAATCGAGAAGGTGTCGTTGACCGGTGTGCCGCTCGATTGCAATTCGGGCTGCTGCGCGGCGAGTGAGACGAAGTTGGTGTTGATCAAGCTATCTACTGCGTCGTTGCTGACGGTCAAGCCAGAGGCTGACCAAACACGCCGTGCGATGTTGAGCCGTTCGACAATCGGCCGCGTGTCACGCATGACAGCGACGTTATCGCCCAGGTCAGCTTGCGCCACGCTTTCAAGCCATGCGCTAAAGTCGTCTGTGGCGCTTTCAGGGTAGACAAATGACCAGTCGTTGTGTCCCCATGCGGCGATTTGCGCGGCCGCATTGTCGAAGTTTTCTGTCTGGTCTTTCAGCGTCGCAAACCATGCGTTATGGAACTGCTGTACAAGCCCCGCATCGGCCGCAATCGACTGGCGGCTCGTCACGATCACATCGATCACGATCCGTAATTGATTGGAACTGAGCAGGCTGACACCACCGCTTTGCTCTGCATCATAGATGTCTGGCTCCCATGCAGAAACGGCATCCGCTTGCCCATCATTGAACAGCGCAACCGCATCGGTGACGCTATCTTGCGGCAGCAGGGTGACATCAAAGCGCGGATTGAGCCGCGCAATCGACAGTGCATAGTAGATGAAGTATTCGCCCACGCTGCCCCGTGCAAAGGTGATGCGCTTCCCTTCTAGTTCGTTGATGGTGGGAATATCGCGCCCCCATAGTTGGTCTGCGCCTGCGCTTTCATCCACAATCGCGGTGATCACGCCGGGGCTTTTTAATGCGACCGAGTCGAGCGTCGTCAGCAAACAGTTCCAGCCGCCGCTTTCGAGCAAGGCGGTGCGCTGTTCTTCCGATACGTCATACGCGGGGTCGTCGTCTAGGAAAAATGGCACGATGCCAAGATGAAAACCGTTTTCGATGTCCCGGCCGCTCATCTGCATTTGCTGGAGCGTGAAGTAGCTACCGAACGCATCTGCGCCACAAATGTAGGTGGGCAGCCCGTCGGCCGCATTGTAATTTGCGCCAAAAATCGGGTCGGGCGAGTCGATGTTTTGCGCCACCGGTTGCGTGCTGTTGCTGTTCGCATTGTTGTTATTGCCACTGGGGGGCGGCACAACGGTTGCGACAACGCCTGTGTTGCCCGGGTCGATAAAGTTGGTGTACACGTATGCGCCTAATGCGGCCAAAATAGCTAATGCCACGATGCCGATAAAGCAGCCTGTTGTGCGGTCGAATTTCATTGTTCATTCTCCATGTTATATTGATATTCTATACGCAAGACATTTAAGAACGTTGCGAATTTTGAACTATGCTTTGTTGTACAGTGGCTACAATAACAGTCAAGACAAATAGTAAAAGAACATAACGTCCAGAGGGGGCTTCAACCTGTACTACTTGTACTTGTACTGCTAATGGAATCGCGTTGTCTTCTTTGAAATGATCGTATCTCATGATCTCTTCTGCACACGCCCTGCCACTTTCATCTTCTGCCCACCATGCTGGAAACCATGCTCTCTGGGCAGCATTTGGCCAACTTGCTCCCGGTTCTACAAACCCATATCCCATGTGCCAATGATGTTCGGCTGTTTTCGTATTGTCATACAACAACCACGATGCGATGCGGACATTGGCACGATAATGTGTGCTACTACCTCCAACACAGTATTCGGACTCGAAAAAAGCACGGATCGATTCACTTGTTTTAATAATATCCGCATCTTTACTGTCCAATATCGGATTCGGAATTGCAGGATTTCCATTATAGGCTTGTGCAGGTGAGGCGATATCTGCTTCTAAGATAAAAGGTGGGTGTAGGGGATCGATTGTCTCTTTTAACCATTGTGGGAAATGATATGAAACATGCCCTCCACCCCGTTCACAATGCACGTAAGCCGTCCGTCCGATCAACCAGTAATTATGCCATGTAATACCATCATTGTAGTTTTGATAGTATGGTTTCATAAGATCATAACCAATGCTTTTTTGATTGGACTCTGGTACTGCAACGAGTCTTTCATCGCAATTGTTGAAAAAATCAATCCCTTCCGAAAATAAGTTTTGTGCCATTGGTGGAGTCATCACGCGAACATCAAGTTCGTCTTTGTAAAAATGTGCAAATTCATATACCTTTTGAAAATAGGCGGCCATCTCTAACCATGCTTCACGTTCTGTAATGTTTGGTGTAGGCCACCCTACCCCTGTTCCTCTGTCCGTATACCATTCCAGATTAGGTTCATTAGCAGGCACAAACCCGAATATCTCAAATCCATGTTCATTTTTATTGAATGATTGGATCGCCAGCATCTCTAATGCTATATCGAGAGGAGAACGATAGGTTGCCTTATATGGTTCATCTTTGAAAGCACAATGATCACCGGCAGCCGCTTTATCAAAGACAAGATAGTGATTGTTTTTTTGTCCATCTGGTTGGTCGTAGTCGAGAAAATTACCTGGTGACGGGGTAATACGAACAATAACAGGAATGTTATTTTGAGCGGCCGCCTTAACATACGCAAACGCTTCTTCAGCAAATGGATTCACTACCACTTCATCAACCCAACACGCCCCTGTATCTGAACGGCGAATCTCATACAATTGATTGCTTTGCACTACGATAACAGATGGCCATGCCCCATCGCTATCCCTAGGATCGATCAAATCTAACATATCAGCAGGCCAAGGTGGTGCAATCCCAGTTTCAAATACCGGAACCGTATTACCCAGATGAATCCCCGTCCATATTTTGTCAGATAGATCAACGGAGGAATCTACCACACCAATCTTGTGTAGAATAGGAAGAAATACCGAGAAATCATCAGCATACACTTTACTCACGCTGTCGTAATTAAGCAGACAGGCACACAAAATCATTAAGCCAAATAGAATGATTTTTCTATGGTTCATCCTAGTCTCCTCAGCGTACCAACGGTAGCACATAAAATTGATGAACTTCTGCTACTGTTTCATGCGATGCGACAAAGTATATATTGTTATCTCGTGTATGGTCAGAGAACGTAGAAAGCTGTGTGAAGGGATCGAAAAAAGATTGGCTGGCAAAATCGTACCCTTGCCATTCTTTTTCCGAAAATTGATTTTAAGTAGTC
>CALECP010000124.1 GCA_937949915.1 uncultured Anaerolineae bacterium | reverse complement strand
TGACATGATGTTGCGCAAACGTATACTGCTCGCTTTTTTATTGTCTTTTTGCATAGCCACGACGGCCGCGGCCGATCCACTCCCCCCAAATCGCCAGATCGACTGGTCGCAAGCGGGGATACCGGGGGGGATTCCGGCCGTGGCGGCCGGGGGCAGCGTCGTCGATTATGGTGCGATTCCCGATGATGGACTGGATGACACGGCCGCCTTTCAAGCGGCCATCGACGCACAGGCAGACACGGCCAACGCGATCACCATTCCGGCCGGGACATTTCACATCAACACCATGCTCACCATCAACGATAGCGTTGTCCTGCGCGGAGTCAGCCCGGCCGAGACCATTCTCAAACTGGAGACAACAGGACGGGCCATCGACATCGTGACGTACCAGCGCGGTGACTGGACGGCCGTGACAGGTGGGGCAAGCAAAGGATCGACAAGTGTGACCGTTGCCGATGCGAGTCAGTTTGCAGTAGGCGGGTTCTTTGAGATCAAGCAAGACAATGATCCGGCCGTTATGTACACCGATCCGCAATGGGATCAAAGCTGGGCGGCCGATGCCGTCGGTCAATTGGGCGTAGTGACCGCTATTAATAGTAGTAGCAACACACTAACCTTGCGCGAACCGCTCAATCACGACTTCGACCCCACACTCAACATCGCCATCCGCGATCAAGGGTTTGTCGAATATGTGGGGATCGAAAACCTGCACCTAGACCGTAGCGGACTGAGCGGCACATCGGACGAAACAATTCAATGGAAAAATGCGGCTTACGTGTGGCTGGATCACGTCGAGAGCAGTTGGACAGACGAAAAGCACGTCAGCACCGACACCGTTTACCGATGCGAAGTGCGCGACAGCTATTTGCACGACAGCTACGACTTTGGCGGGGGCGGTCACGGTTATGGTGTCGAGCTGGGCTTTCACACAACAGGCTGCCTCATCGAAAACAACATTTTCCACACACTACGCCACGCGATGATGGTTCACCTGGGCGCAAACGGCAATGTATTTGGCTACAACTACTCATTCGATGCACTGAGCGAAGACCCCGATACATGGTTGCCGCCTGATATTTCGCTGCACGGTCACTTTCCCTACGCCAATCTGTTTGAGGGCAACGTCGTCTTTGAAGTGGGCAATGGAGATTTTTGGGGGCCGTCGGGGCCGCATAACACGTTTCTTCGCAATTGTGTGACGGGTGAAGGGTTGTGGTATCAGGATCATTCGCATGACCAAAATTTGATCGGGAATGTGATCTTGGCGGGTGAATTTGGGCAGCGTAGCGGGGATAGCTCGCCGATCACAGGCATTATCGAACACGGCAATTACTGGAATGATGGCATTCAATGGGATGCGACGATTGCCGATCAGACGCTCCCCGATTCGTACTACGGGGACGGTGCGCCGTCGTTTTATGCGGGGCTGGCGTATCCGTCGATTGTGCCTGCACAACCGGCCGATTGTACCAATCCGGCGCGGGAACGCTGGACGGCCGGAAACCCATTTGCCGCGGCCGTAGCGATCACGCCCACACCTAGCCCAACCCTTGATCCGAACATTACTCCGACAGCAACACCATTGCCAACGGCCGTTCCGGCCGTCACAATCGGCGCATTGATCTATGCCGATACAGTGGGGAACGGCTGGGAATTAGCCAGTTGGGGCGGGACATATACCGAAGTGAGCGATCCGCTGGCGACGAACACCCTTGACCAAGCGTGGCAGGTGGCGTTTGACACGGATTGGGCAGCGTTGCGCTTCCGTACTGATGATGGCAGCGCGTTTGCTTTCGATGCGTTTGAGCAAATTTGCTTCGATATGTATTATGCCGATGCGCCTCCCGCTCTGATTTTGCGCTCCCAATTCAACGGCACATACAGCGATACCAATTACCCGATTGAGCCGCAAGGAGCAGGTGCATGGCACACCTACTGCTACGATCTCGCCCGGTGGCAGCCCAATAATTTCACGCAGTTCGATGCGGTGCGGATTCAAGATGCTGGCAGCGGCACACAGTCCGTTTTTTACATTGATAATGTGCTGCTGGGCGATGTGACAAATAGTGCGCCATTAGCTGTGCAGCTTGATACGCATACGGCCGTGCCACAACAGGCGATTTTGTTGATAGTTTTGTTAACGGCCAGCGTACTCGTAATTTTATTTGGTATATCGGCACATCAAAAGCGGTGAGAGAAACGCCATGCACAGTCAGCACATGCCACAACCATTCTCACCAATCTGCTCACCCTAATTGAACGATAAGCAAAGATAGGTCATACTTCGTGCGTCATGCTTTTGTGCAAGCTGTCTAAGTAAAAAGTCAGCATGTTGTATGGCTTGTCTTAACACAATCAAACAACAGAGGAACACGATATGTTTGACTTTATCACCGACGAACACAAAATGATCCAAGAAGCTGCCCGTGACTTTGCCCAGGGCGAGATCGCGCCAATCGCGGCCGAGATCGACGAAACGGGCGAATTTCCGATGAAAACGATCAAGCAGATGGGCGCACTCGGCTTTATGGGCATCGAAGTGCCAGAAGAGTATGGCGGCGCGGGGATGGATTCGCTTGCGTATGCACTCGCTCTGACCGAGATCAGCAAAGCGTGTGCCAGCCACGGCACGATTATGTCGGTGCATAATTCGCTCTATTCGTATGGACTGGTGCATTTTGGCACAGACGAGCAGCGCGAGAAATTTCTGCGGCCGATAGTCGAAGGCCACAAAATCGGTGCGTATAGCCTGACTGAGCCGATGAGCGGCAGCGACGCGGGCAACATGCAAAGCCGCGCCGTTCTCAACGAGGCTGGCACACATTACATCATCAATGGCACAAAATCGTGGGTCACATCTGCACCTGTCGCTGACTTTGTGGTGCTGTTCACAATGACTGCGCCGGAGAAGAAGCATAAGGGGATCACCGCCTTTTTGATCGACGCGAATCAGCCCGGTTTTGTGCTGGGCAAAAAAGAGCCAAAGCTGGGTATCCGTGCCAGCGCGACGAGCGAAGTGTATTACGAAAATTATGAATGCCCGGTCGAAAACAGGCTGGGCGAAGAAGGGCAGGGGTTCAAAATTGCGATGTCGGTGCTGGATACCGGCCGGATTGGGATCGCGGCGCAAGCGTTGGGGATTGCCGAAGCTGCGCTGGATGCAAGCATCGCCTATGCCAAAGAGCGGGAAGCGTTTGGGCAAAAGATCGGGCAGTTCCAGATGATTCAACAGAAGCTGGCCGACATGAAATGCCGGGTTGAGGCGAGTCGTTTGCTGATGTATCAGGCGGCGTTGGCGAAGACGGCCGCGAAAGAGACAGGCGCACGGTATACGCTGGAAGCGAGCATGGCAAAGCTGGTCGCCAGCGAGACAGCGATGTGGGTGACAACCCAAGCGATCCAGATTCATGGCGGGATGGGGTACAGCAAAGAGATGCCGCTCGAACGTTACTTCCGCGATGCGAAGATCACAGAAATATATGAAGGGACAAGCGAAATCCAGCGCATGGTGATTGCGCGAAATTTAACGGGATTGCGTTAAAAAATCACGACCGCCGTAGGGACATGGCGCGCCATGTCCCTACGG
>CALECP010000123.1 GCA_937949915.1 uncultured Anaerolineae bacterium | reverse complement strand
ACACGGCATCCCACACATCAATGTCAACAAACAAAAAAGGGTAGCGTATTAATACGCTACCCTTTTTTGTTTGTTGACATTGATGTGTGGGATGCCGTGTGATTATCCGGCCGCATCCATCTTGCGCTCGGCTACGGCCGTAAACCAGATCAACAGCCCTAACACCCCCAGCCCGATCACCGCCAAAATAACGAGCTTAAGTGATGGTGATAATCCCCCCATCACCGCCACCAAACCCAGCCCCAACGTCACCGCATAGTAGCCCAGCACGATTTTCCGCACCGGCACACCATAGTCGCGCAACAGAAAGTGCAGATGGCGACGGTCGCCCGAAAAAGGGCTGCGTCCCTGGCGTACACGGTCGATGATGCGCCACACGCCATCGAGCAACGGCAAGGCCAACACCATTAAGGCGGTCGCCGTTTTCGCTGGCGCAAGAAAGGCGAGCGTCGCCAAATTATAGGCGAGAATATACACCCCCGCGCTGCCCAAAAAGATGCGGGCGGGCGCAAAATTAAACAGTAGAAAGCCGAGTAGTGCCGCCCCCAATGCCAACGGGAACGCGGCGACTGTGGTTTGTCCCAATTGCAGCGCGTGCCATGCGAACAAACCACACGCGATTGCGCCCACCCCGGCCGCCAGTCCATCCAGCCCGTCTAGCCAATTGATCGCGTTCATCATGCCGACGATCCAGAAGGCGGTGATAAACCACGCGAACGGCGTGGCAAAGACGATTTCGTTGCTCGGTAGTTCGATGGTGAGACCGGGAATCGGCAGCGTTGTCCAGGGGGTGGGGTTGGCGATGCGTTCGAGGAAGGCGACGTGATAGTTGGCGATGAGCGCGGCCGTCAGTTGAATCGCCAGTTGCCAATGAAATTTGAGATCGAGCCAATCATCGAGCAAGCCGCCGAGGAAGACAAACGTTGTGCCGACGACGATGCCGCGCAAGGGGATGCTTTGGCGTGATTCGGGCGGCAGCAGCGTGTAGATCACTCCCACCGCGACTGCGTACCCGACAAAAATTGGGATGCCGCCTAGTCTGGGAATGTTGCCTGTGTGCTGGCGACGGCCGCCCGGTACAGCTACGATTCCCCAGCGTTGCGCCAGCCGTTGGGCGAGGGGTATGATGAGAACGGCCGTGATGAAAGCGACGGCCGCGATCAGCGCATAGATCATAGGCTGCGCTGATTACGCCGTCCCAAACTGCCGATCACCCGCATCGCCTAGCCCCGGCACAATGTAGCCGATGCTGTTCAGGTGCGAATCAATCGCCGCCACATAAATATCGACATCAGGATGCAGGCTTTGCATGGCGGCTATTCCTTCTGGGGCCGCGATCAGCCCGATAAACTTGATGCGCTTCACGCCCCACTGCTTGAGTCGGTCTACACAAGCGGCCGCGCTGCCACCGGTTGCCAGCATCGGATCGAGCAGTAACGCTACATCGATTGTCGGCTCGGCACTAAACTTGTCGTAATAGTAGACCGGTTGCAATGTCTCTTCATCGCGGTACATGCCCACATGCCACACTTCGGCATTCGGGATCATTTGCCACATCGCATCGACCATGCCCAGCCCCGCCCGCAAAATGGGAACTAGCCCCACTTTTGTATCGAGTTCTTGCTGCTCCGAGCTTTCCATCGGTGTTTCGATGGTGATGGTGCGCGTCGGCAAATCGCTACACGCTTCGTAGCACATCAGCGCACCGATTTCGCCGACCAATTGCCGGAACTGGATCGGCTGTGTCGCTTTGTCGCGCAAGATGGCGAGTTTGTGTTTGACCAAGGGGTGTTGTGATTCGTAAACCATGTTTTGTGTATGTTATTCTTGTAGAGACGCAAGATTTTGCGTCTCTCTTTCTTAATAAATGAGTTAGAAATAACTATCATCTAATTTGTGCATTCGGTAGGGGCGCACCCTTGTGGTCGCCCTGGTCATTGCGCTCTATTCCGGGGCAGGCACAAGGCACAGCCCCTACACGGGCATTCGCTTTGCACAAATGATTAAACTACCATTTCTAGGACGCAAAATCTTGCGTCTCTACGTGTTTGATTGTAACAGGGATCGGCCGAATCGCTGGACGCAAACCAGACGCTAGATAAAATTCGCCAATGTGCTGTTGTTCGCAACCTATTTTTGCACCTTGCTCTCGCAATCACTACAATCTCTAATTGAAAAATAGTCAACTACTATCGGGAAACACATTCCCGCACAGCGATCCTAATCTAACCAACAACAGCAAACGCTATACGTGAGGCGAATTAGATCGCTAAAAGATTACGAAAATTAAGGAGAACTTAATGGATAAGTCGGTACTGCTCGACTGGTATCACACCATGGTGTTGATCCGCCGCTTTGAAGAGCGATGTGATCATCTTTATAAATTTGAAGGTTCAATCAAAGGTTTTTTGCATTTGTATATCGGGCAAGAGGCGGTTGCCGTCGGCACGATTGCAGCGCGTGAGGAAGGCGATCATGTGATTACGGCCTATCGTGATCATGGCCATGCGTTGGCGGTGGGCTGCCATCCCAACCATGTGATGGCTGAATTGATGGGCAAGGCGACCGGTGTCAGTGGCGGCCGTGGCGGCTCTATGCACATGGCTGACATCACCAAAACATTTTGGGGTGGCTATGGCATCGTCGGTGGGCAAACGCCATTGGGAACGGGCTTCGCATTAGCCGAAAAGTACAAAGGGACAGACCGCGCCACGCTCTGCTACATGGGCGAAGGTTCGACCAATATCGGCTACTTCCATGAATCGCTGAATATGGCGGGTGTGTGGGATTTGCCGATTATCTATGTGATCGAAAACAACAAGTATGGCATGGGAACAGAGGTCAGCAAAGCATCGGCCGAGCCGATCATGATCGAAAAAGTGAAAGCGTACCGTATTCCGGGCGAACGGGTAGACGGCATGGATGTATTCGCTGTCTACGAAGCGACCAAACAAGCGCTAGCCCGTGTGCGTGCTGGGGAAGGGCCGCAATGTTTGGAGATGATGACGTACCGTTACGAAGGGCATAGCGTGGGCGACCGTACCCGTTACCGCACCAAAGAAGAGCTGGCACTGTGGCGCGATGAAAAAGACCCGATTCGCACCCTCCAGCTTGAGTGTACGGAACGATACGGCATTGCCGAATCAGAAATGCTGGCGATCCAAGAGCAGGTGATGGAAGAAGTGGAAGAGTCTGTCCGCTTTGCGAATGAGTCACCCTATCCAGACCCCAGCACGTTGTACGACTACATTTACCCGGTTCAGGAAGAGCCATTGACACTTGATTAACGGCCGCCGTGCCTTAGTTGCAGGAAGATAAAAAATGGGAAAACCAATTTCATATCGTGAAGCGATAACAAATGCACTGGCGGAAGAGATGCGCCGCGATGATCGCGTCTTCATCATGGGTGAAGAAGTGGCTGACTGGGGTGGCACTTACGCCGTTACCAAAGGGTTTTTGGAAGAGTTCGGGCCGCGCCGGGTACGCGACACGCCGATTGCTGAGATGGCGATTGCGGGTGCGGCGACGGGTGCGGCAATGGCTGGTTTACGGCCGGTTGCCGAATTTATGACGATCAACTTTGCGTTCGTGGGGTACGATCAAATCGTCAACCATGCCGCCAAAGTGAGCTACATGTTCAATGGCATGTTTAAGTGTCCGGTCGTTTTCCGTTGCCCTGGCGGTGGCGGCAAACAGTTAGGCGCAACACACAGCCACACGCCCGACATCGTTTTCGCTCATTACCCTGGGCTGAAAGTGGTCTGTCCATCGACCCCCTACGATGCCAAAGGGATGATGAAGCACGCCATTCGTGATGATGGCCCGGTGCTGTTTATTGAGCCTGTGCCGATCTATACAACTCCGAAATTGAAAGAAGAAGTGCCGGAAGAAGATTACATTGTGCCGTTCGCGTCGCATGTGAAGCGCGAAGGGGATGCGTGTACGGTGATCACGTATGGCGAAGGGTGGCTGACGTGCAAACAAGCGGCCGACGAGCTGGCAAAAGAGGGGATCAACATTGAGATCGTCGATTTGCGTTCGTTGCAGCCATTGGAATTGACGGCCGCTATCGAGTCATTCAAGAAAACCAATCGCGCTGTCGTCGTCGAGTTTGGGCATGGTCATTACGGTGTCGGCTCAGAAGTGATCGCGCAATTGCAAGAGAAGGCGTTTGATTATATCGACAGCCCGATTTTGCGCGTGGCACAAGACCAAGTGCCGCCACCTTACTCTGGTGCGCTGGAGAAAATGGCACTGCCTGACGTGCCAAAAGTGATCGCTGCGGTCAAGGAGACGTTGTAAGATGGCTGAATTTATCAAGATGCCGACGCTCGGTTTTGACATGGAAGAAGGCACGATGGGAACGTGGCTGAAGGGCATTGGCGAAGCGATTACCGAAGGCGAAGTGCTGGCTGAAATCGAGTCGGACAAAGTGACACAAGAGCTAACGGCGTTATCGAGCGGGACATTGCTCCAGCGTGTGGGCGAACCGGGCGATGCGATTCCGGTTGGTGCGTTGCTGGGCATTATCGGCGCGGATGGCGAAGATGTGTCTGGCATGGTGGGGCAACTGCACGGTGGCGGCGGTGGCGATAGTGCGGCCGCCCCTACAGCCGAAGCTGTGCCTGAGCCAGAAGCGGCTGCCCCTGTTGCTGCCCCGGCCGCGCCCAGTGGTGACGCGCTCGGTAGCGATTTCCCCGGTGGCGTGAAGGCGACTCCGGTGGCGCGGCGCGTTGCGGCCGACAAAGGGATCGATTTGACCCAGGTGAATGGCACGGGGGCTGGCGGCCGGATTCGCAAATCAGACGTGGAAGCGTTTGTGGCGGCGGGTGGTTCGTCTGCGCTGGCGGCCGGTGCGGCTGTGGGCGTTGGTGCGGCCGTCGTCGGTGCGGGGGCAATAGCCGCCACGCGGCAGGTCACATCCTCGGCCGATATTCCCGAAACGGTCGAAGTACCAGCGACACGGTTGCGCCAAGCGATTGCCCGTCGCATGACGGAAAGCGTCAACACAGTGCCGCCATTCTATGTGACGATGGCGATTGATGTGACTGATGCGCTGGCGATGCGAAAGCAGGTCAATGCGTCGTTGCCAGTAGACGAGAATGGCAAGCCGCTAGAGAAGGTGAGCGTGAACGACATGATCGTGAAGGCAGTCGGCTTGACGTTGCGCCAATTCCCGAACTTGAATGCAAGCTGGGATGGCGACAAGGTGACTCGGCACGGGCAGATCAATGTGGGTACGGCCGTGGCTATCGAAGGCGGTCTGCTGACGGTGACACAGAAGAACACCGACATCACCTCGTTGCGCGATGTGGCACGTCAGAACCGCGAAATGATCGGCCGGGCGCGTATCGGCAAAGTGAGCGGCGAAGATATTCAGGGCAGCACGTTTACGACGAGTAATCTAGGCGCGTTTGGGGTCGATAATTTCATCGGCATCATCAACCCGCCGGAAGCGGCTATTTTGACGATTGGTGGTGCGATCAAAACGCCAGTTGTAAAAGATGGTGAGATCGTGGTGCGTGATGTGATGAAGCTGACAATTGCGGCCGATCATCGTATTACGGACGGCGCAGAAGCGGCCGCGTTCATGGTCCACCTCAAAGAGATTCTTGAAAATCCGATGAAACTGCTGATTTAATCATGTTTATGAACGATGTTCCTTCATAAAAAGTGGGAACGTCGTTCGTTTATGATTTGAACAGTGATGGTGGATGTTTATCCACCATCAGTAAAACCTCTCTCAAATTGACGACACGCTCACGATTCAATTTGAGGCGTTCGACAGTGACACGGCCGATAGCCGTTATCCCCACAATCTCCAACAAATTCTCACTCCAACGAAAATGATCCAGCCATCGATCACGGCGAGGATGATATAACATCACCATCCGACCTGTTAAACCGTCCCTCACCTCAATGACTCTATGCTTGGCTCGATTACATCCGAAACAAGCGAGAGCCAAATTGTCCAGATCATCTAATCCACCCAAAACAACAGGGATGATATGCTCGATATTGAAACGATCTGGACTGTAGCGCATTTGGCTATAGCAGTATTCGCAACATTCATTCGCACGATCTTCTACGCGTAGTCGCTTCTTTTCGGGGATTTGACGCGCCACGTTTGTTCAAGAGTCCTAATTGATCGAGCGTTTCATCTAATGATTGTTCGCGTAACGCGGAGAGTTCGACGGCCGACCTAATCCGCTTAACATTCAACATTTCCGATTTATCAACCAACACACCATACTCTGCCCACTCAGCTTTATCTGTTAGGGTTTCCCGTTCTGATTTTTTAGCGAGTTCGAGGAGACGGCCGTGTTCGGTCGGACTCAAGCGATACGAATAGATGCGCTTGATCAACGCCTCCTCCGATTCGCTCACTGTTGACGCAATGTTCCGTGAACGAAGCGTCACCATCTGTCTGAAAAACTGTTCAAACTGTCCCTCATTCATCTGCCTAACCAAATCAAGTAAATTGTCGGGTGTCAGTTCAACTTTAGCGGTTGTGACCATGTGTTCAGTATAGCATAAATTCGTGTGACGGACGGCGCAGAAGCGGCCGCCTTTATGGTGGCATTGAAAGATATTTTGGAGACACCGCTCAAGATTCTGCTTTAGTTGAATCAGTGCATGGTTGTTTTCAGCCGAAAGCACATGGTGTTTTGATGAGGGGAATGGTTGCGGCCGTTCCCCTCTTTTTTTGCTGGGGGGCGGCAACCAGTGCCAGCATTTCTTCGGCCGATAGCTCTAATTGTGTTTGTACAAACCGAATGGGATCATAAAAATCGTCAATGCTTTATCGAGCGGTGTGACAATAGCAATCGGGAGGGCGGGTGCGTATACGACGGCAACCACAATAACTTACTTTGCATGATTGGATATACACTCATTTCTGTATTCAAATGCGACAATTTCAACAAAATCACTCACACTATCTGCATAGAATCAATAGGGCATTGTGCTGTTTTTGCGCTAAATTAACCATCAGGGCAAGTATACCAACATAATCGGCCGTTCATTTTTGCTAAAAATGAGCGGCAAGCAGGGTGCGAGTGTCGCCCATCCAGCCATTGACCGTATCGTTAAAGCAAAAAAAATGCCGGACGGGGATGTCCGGCACATTCAGGGAAAAGGAAGAGAGGTTGGTTGGGTAGGAGATTTTCAAAGTGTAAAGTGCTGGTGGATTTTTTGTCTGCCACAAAGAAATCCACCTTAGCACTTACTGAGCCTTCCTCGTTGTCTATGCAGTTAGTATACAAATGAACGTTTGCACACCGTTTGCTTTCGTCGTTTGCCTTTCAGTTGCTTCGGTAGTGGGGGGCTGCTTCGGATAGCTTGTTTTGTTGCACTATCTGGCCTAACGCCAAGTTCAGTTGCTCCCAAAGCTGCGGAACTTTGGGAGTCAACTGGAACGCCTTGTT
>CALECP010000122.1 GCA_937949915.1 uncultured Anaerolineae bacterium | reverse complement strand
CCTGTTTTAGGATCATACATGTGTTGAGGGTTCTGACCTAAATCACCTGCATTTCTCCTAGCACTATTAAGAGCATCATCAAAATTATTGTGCACTGTATCATATCGTCCGGTACTAGGATTGGTAACACAATTTGTGGTGGTGTTGTGTACAAACCAGCTACTATTACCTACAAAGTAGGTGTGAGCAATGTCAACTGTAAAATTGTACATACGCTGCGTTTGATCAACGAATGTGATAGATTCCACCGTTCCTAGTAGACCATTCGCGCGAGTTACTTTGTCACCTATTTGTAGGTCTTTCGCATCTGTCCAGACACCGGGCTGGATAACACCAATTTGTTCCCATGCCATCCATTCGATGATTTCATAGAAGGGATGCTCTGGTGTCGTTTCTATCACCTCGCCATCAATAGTAAGCAAGACGATGACGGGATCGATATGGGAAATGAGATCGGTGACAGGATAGTAGCCGACTTCGCCTGTTTCCTCGTTGTACGCCAGTACCATATCACCCACGCGAATATCGCTGATAGGGACTGGGCCATCCTCTGTCATAACCAATGTTTCCGCACTGAAACTGTTGATAGAACAAGGCGCATGATAACCATCGCCATCAGGTACAGCATCATCCACTTCATCAGATGCACCTCGTGTCATCTTGCGGATCGCATCGTCACTAAAGCCTAAATTACGGAGACCGGCGACCAGTGCATCAATCCCATGTTTGGCAATAATCTCACCAATACCATCGACCCCTAAATTGAGGAAAAATCCCCATATAAAGTCACGTACAGCTTGTTCAGATGTGTAGTTGGGGTCATGTGCAAGGTTGTAGATCACGCCTCCCATCGCCTCTATCCCTGCCCGCACAAACCTGTTTGCCCCAAACAGACTCATCAGACCAGATGCAGCCACATCACCCCAGTTGACGGCATCAAACGCTTGGCCAGCAGAAGTAACACTGGGATCAAAGATGTAGCTGATCGACATTTGAATGAGGACATCAACCGCCACTTCAACCGTTACTTTTGTCAGCCAGATCAAAAGGGCTGAATGCCCGTCTGCATCGACAAACGTAATCGGGTTGTTCAGTGCGTAGGTGTAGCGGTTTAGCTGCTGCGGGTTTGTCAGGTTCGGGATAATTTGATCCGCACTGGCAAAGCGGCCGATCTCAGGCACATAATAACGCGCATTCATGTAAATAAGACCGATGCTATCGTTGTGTTTATGCCCTGTAAACCCTAGATCAGTGATGTCGGGATTGGTCGTAGGTGCGATGTTTTCCCGGTATTCACCAAATGGTAAATAACGCACAACGCTGCCATCAACGACCGCCCCTATCTCGTCTGTAGTTGCTGTAATACTGCCCAAATGATTGACATGTAGATAGAACAACTCGTTCGTCAATGGCGCGGCATCACCAGAACTGTCCCACCCAGTTAACTCTAGCACTCGCTGGGCAACGGCCGTGCCACCGAGTGCATACGTTTTACGCGCCGTTGTCGCTAACTGGGCTTCTGCTTCAGTAATAGCGGTAGGTGTAAATAATGTGAGACTCATCCCTGTCAAGATGAGGCATAACACAACACCTTGATGGGTCAAGCTGTAGCGGCGAATGGCGACCGTCGCCCCACACAGGACAAGCACCAAAACAGCCAGTATGAGCAAGTGAGACCACTCGCTATTCGTTTCTGTTTGAACCGTCACAGATGTTGGACTAACCTCTCTCTGTTCTTCTAATTCAAAGAATGGGAAGGGTGTGTAAACGGTGCGCTCACTACCATCTCCAGTATTTGTTTCTATAGTACGCAGCCGTGCGCCTGTCGCATCATAGATGAATCCCATCTGTATATTGGCATTGCTGACACGTTCCAAGCGGTTTTCCATATCGTACACTTGGATATAAACGGCTTCTCCGTCATCGACAACGCGCTCAATCATATTGCCGTTTGCGTCGTAGCAGAAATAGTCGCCTTCAATCTGTTTCACAGCATGGGGCATGACAGGCAATTCGTCTGTATTGCGACAATCAGAATGCCACGTTTCATAATCGTATGAGCGTCCTTTGTAATCAGTTAAATTACCAACTTCATCATAGCCATACGCCATCTCGCCTGTGTGATCATAGCCTTCAAACATTTGCTGTGTTGTATCTGGGTGTGAGGCTTCGGCAAATGCGGTATGGAGTCGGTATAAATGATCATATTCAAATCTTTCTATATCATTTTGCTGAGGCAGATTATCCGCGGCCGACGCTTGCCAGCTACTTTCGATCTGCTTGATATTTCCCATATCATCATACTGGGTGTACTGATACTGTTGCACAATCGGTTGGATGCCAGAAACAGGATCAGCAATGCCTAGCGTTGTAATGTCACGCAATCGGAATCCTTCGTCATCATTGTGATAACCATAAAATGTTTCTAGCCCATTACCAATCTCCATTTTCGTCAATTGGGTACGGAAGTTGTAATGCACATCATTGATATATGCTGTTGTCACCGCATCTATCATGCCATTCAACGATTCGGGTTGTGATTGGCGATTCCATGTGGTTGTTACTTCTTCCCCATCGGGGTATGTGGTTGTCACCAAACGATTCAAATCATCATATTGGTAGCTGGCAGTAAACGTATGTGTTCCGTCTGATGTTTTCGTTCGTGGAATAGTCACTGTCTCATCAGTGATGCGGCCGCGATAATCATAAAGCCATTCTCGTGCTGTGCCGTTTGTCATTTCTTGACGCTGTAGAAGCCCCGTCATGATCCCATTATCATCGGGATAATGTATGTTCTCGACCAATAGATTCTCGCCAAGATCGGCCGCTTGTGCAGGGCAATCTTCGCCATTCAAAGCTCCTTTATGTGTCGTTCGACCTAACGCATCATGGTAGAAACAAATACGCTGTGCTTTGTTATCAATTTGCTGTTTCAAATTCCCTTGAGCATCATAAGCATATTGCCAATGTCCCATATCAGGGGTGGTCATACTTACTTTACGTGCCAAGTCGTCGTACTCAATCGTTGTCACGCTGCCATGTGTATCGGTGATCGCTACAAGCTGATCCAGAACATCGTGTCCATAGATTGTTTGAGCATAGAAGTTTTCATTACCGCTTTCGGTAAAATCACTCATGCGACGGATACGTCCCAACATGTCCGTGTCATATCGTTTTTGATTATTCTCAGCGTCAATAACTGTATGGTACATATCGCCAGGCGTTGCGGCAAAAGGCAGCCCGTGACTGATTGGCACAATACCATACTCGTGGTTTGTTTCTGCACCGTCCACATTGATCACTTTCAAAACACGCCCTAGCGCATCGTAAGATGTGCGAATAGAGTCTGTTGTTTCATCACACTTTGCCGGGCCAAACTTACCAAAAACGCCTTGACTTGGCGCATTTTTACAGATGACGCGGCCGAGTGCATCATATGCTGTTTCGCTATAAATCAGCCGCGCTTCGCCACCACTACCATCAACATCTACTGGGTAAGTCGTGGTTTGTTCAACCATGCCAAAGCCATTCAAATAGCTTGTGTTCGTGATGATGTTATTAGGATCGAGCGGTGCTGTAATCTCGTCAATTCGCACGGTATCCAATGCTGGAGACGAGTCGTGGGTCTCAACATTCCCAATTTGGTACTTAAATTCGATAGAACGATAGTCAGCTATCCCTGTCTCAGGATCGGGGATTTCGATATAAGAAAGACGATCTGTGTCATCAAACCAATACTCTGTGATCGCTTCGTTTGGTGCAGTTTGTGATAACAGCAACCACGGCCGATCTGAATGCCAGTCATAAGTTGTTTCATGTCCAACTGAATTTGTGACCGAACGCACACGCAATCCATCATCATCAAATCGAATCGTTGTCGTATTGCGTTCGTCACTGCTCGGCCGTGGCGCAAATGTTGTCCCGTCCGGCGAAATATATGTATAGAATTGTTCTGTAGTAACAGGTGATCCTGCTTCACTGTAGGTATACGCCTCCTCTGTGTATCGCCATAGACCATTTACATTATCTACATCTACGCGAGAGAATTTGCGAGACAATTCGCCATTGCCTAATGAAGTTTGATTCGCCCAATCACTATTCTCATCATAAAGAGACAGTGTGTCGGCCGCGACTACCCCATCTGGGTCAAGCACTGCTTTTCGCACAACGCGCTGCAACCAAGAATTGGTATCAATTCCATAAGTTGTCTCGCTTGCCCGAACCAATTCCATCTCGCTTTCACCAGAACTGTTGATCACGCCTACTCGCGTTTCACCTCGTGTTGGCAATCCCCATTGTCGAGAAGCATCCCCTTGACTCTCAGGAGAGTAATAGAGGTTTTCAATAATTTTATTCGTACCACCATTAGCATCACGGCTTATTTGTTCCGTTTGTGCCAAACAACGCATATACTGCTCATTTTCCCAATCTGTTTCAACTGTAGGACAAACTCCGCCGGGAAATTCATAGCTGTAAATGCTTGATACAAGAGGCAGAGGTAACATAGCATCTGTGGCAATTACATCAGGATTATCCACATCTAAAAGAGCAGAAATATCATCATAAATACCGTCAATCTCCACATCATAAATATAGGCTGCCGACAATTCCCCAGGCGTTAATGGACCTGGTGTGATATTGAAGTCTTTGCGGTGGAGAGAGAGTAAATTACTCGTGTCATTGTCCCCATATCCTGCCACAATTACCCGTGAGAATCCGATGATAGAATTAGGCAAACCACTTATCTTGTCCTCCTCAACATATTTATCTCCGCAATACTCACCAACGCCATTAACATCATTGTTATCACCCGGAACGATAAAATTCACATTGCCATCTGATGTACATACATCCTCCGGGCGATAATGATATTCCCAAGTAGCCGTTGCATTGACAGCATCGTAACGAGCATTTTCTGGCTCGGCATCTTCTGAATCTGCCTTGATACATACATCTTCGACTTCACTAGCCAAAATACGATGATTGTAACCATCCCAAGCCCGGACACGCTCAACAAAATGATATCTTCCTGTTGTATCAGGGTCTACAAAAACTGAATCGCTATAGTCGAATTTGTAAGTGCCGCCAAAACCATTTTGAACCGCAGACAAATAGCATCGATAGATAGACCGATTAAATCCAAGCACATTGCCACCTGACGTTGTTCTACGTTCATAGTCAAATTCAACGGCCGGAGTAGCAGAAGAAACGCAATCAAGAAGTTTATTGTTATGGAATGTTACGTGTTCACTTAACTCAAGGCGTTGGCACTTGCGGATACGATCTAAAGTTAAATGCGTTGTCCCATATACTTTGTCTATTGCCGTTTTTTCCAAACGGTAAACCCATGCAGGTTTGTTTGCATTTATCTGTGGGGCATCGACACCTTGCTCTGTCACTTTGTCTTGATCAATATCAAGATGATAAATAGCGACCCCGGTCAATTTATGTATCCCTGCAACATCATGGTATCGTGTTGTGGAGACATCTAAAGTATTCTTTTGCCAACTATCTGATGAGAAAAGTGTATTCCAACGAATATGCACTTCTGTTTGATAAATTTCTTCACTATTAGTGGGGTCTGTACCGATCACATTGTTATAACGAATCGTTTTAGGATACTCGTTTACCTCACGGCACACAGATACATTATCAACTGTTGTACAAATACCGTTTTCAGGATCATTGACTATTGTGCGATCTGAGTTCAGATACTCAACCACCATTTTATTCCCATAAATATCTACAGCGTCTGTCAACCAATACTTGCTGACAGCAACATTTTCCACATGACCACCATAGACGACATCGGTTCTTTCGTTAGGGCGCAAATGCCTCTGGCAGCTATCATCGTATACACCTACCAACAATTGTTCTGAGTTTGCATCTACACCAAAGCGGTACTCAACACCATCAGTTGCTTTAACAATCCAATAATCTCGTGTAACGCTATCGCCTATTTCATTTTCATCAAAATTTGAAACCAGTGAGTTGCGCCGCTCAATAAAGTATCCCGGCATCCCTATTGCGCGATAGATACCATACTGGCTTTTATCTACGGCTTCAAGTTTGTATGATCCACCACCTAAATTCATGCGAAATTCATCTATCGCAATACGAACGTAACCATCTTCTGTGTCGCAATCTTCAACATTTGAGCGATAAATATAAGGAATACCAACCAAATTCCATCCTTCAGCAACATCACCAGAATCTCGGTGGATAGACCCATTTGATGTGTGTGAGCTATAGGAGAGACCAAGAGCAGGTTGAACACCCCCAATACCAACAGGGGTATCAAATGCGTAGCTGTAACTTGCCGCACCAGAAAATTCAGAGACTTGTGGCGCGATGATTACAGGAGACCATCGACTAGGAGCATTGACTTCTGCGGTGTCAACAAATGAAGATTTTGTACTACTGCGGCGCGTTGTAGGATTTTCTAGATCAATGGAAACTGTTTCATCAAGCTCATGTGCTTTCACTAAAGTGATGCTAGCCTGTGTTACATCATCAGGAATAATATCTTCAACTTGAAATACAACCTCCCATGTAATTGTTTCATTCACTTGTAATGCAGGAATCTCATAACCGAGATAGTTTGCATTTGTTGTGGTTGAGGGTAATTCACTTTCTATTGGCGTTAAAACATCGCTAAACAGCATCGTTAGATGTTTTGGTACAGATGTACGTTCACCAACATTTTGAATCACAGTCTGTAAAGTGAAATTATCACCTGATCCAACAAGGGACGATTCTGTAGTTAAAGTTGCGCTCAAAATACCAGGATATTGATCGATTGTCGTTCTAGGGTTATCTGTACTTACTTCTCCATTAAATGTTTCTTGTAAAGAATCCATACTACAAACCGCCCCATTCAACACAAATTCAGAGGGAAGCTGCACCACGTCGTTCGGCGTAGTGAGTTGTAAGCCGAAGGAAACCGTGCCACCGTTCGGTTGGATTTGGTTGTTCCAGTCGTTGGGGGACAGAGCTTGCATCGCTGTGCCGTTTTGGGTGAGGCTGGCATTCCAGCCGTGATAGTAGTTTTCGCTTTCGCGCAGTGACCACAGCAGCTCCCAGCCGTCTATCATGCTGGTGCTGTGGTTGGTGATGGTGACATCAAGTTCAACGTGGCCGGGCCATGCGGTAACAGGATCGTAGGCGATAGAGCAGTCGCCTGTGCCGAGTGTCGGGATGGGGGTGGGTGTCACTGGGGGCTGTGTGCCGTTGCACGATGCACCGTTGAGGAAGAAGTCGGCCGGAATATGCAGCGTATCGTCGTTGCTTGTCAATTGCAGACCAAAGGAGGCACTACCCCCGGCCGCGATGTTGCTGTTCCATGAAGGCGCGGCCGCGGTCATATTTGTGCCAGATGGTGTAAAGGTCGCATCCCAGCCATGACTGTATGCTTCACCTGCTCCCAACGCCCATGCCAATTCCCAATTCTGAATCGGGGTCGTGTCATTGTTTGTAATTTGGACGTTTAGCTCAAAGTTACCCGGCCAACTGTGGGTGAGGTTGTAATCGACATCGCAGAGACCGCCGCCGCCCGTTGATGGTGGGGTTGTCGCCGTTGGCATCGGGGTGTTGGTTGGTACAGGCGTGTTGGTAGGCGCGGGGGTATTCGTTGGCACGGCCGTGGGGATGGCGGGAGGCTCTGTTGTCCCATTCCCATTGACACACATCATACCGTTGAGGTCAAAGTAAGCAGGTTGTGCAAAGTCAGATTCGCTGCTGGTAAAGGTGAAGCCAAATGTTTTTGTGCCACCGTTGCCCGGAATCGTACCGTTCCAATGAGAGGCATTGTTCGAGGCGGTGAAAGTGTTACCAGATTGGCTCATACTCGCATTCCAACCCGATTGATACCCTTCATACGAAGCCATTTCCCAACTGAGCGTCCACCCAGCAATCGGGGCAGTGTCATTGTTTTCGATGGTGATGTTGCCTTGTACGTGTCCTGTCCAGGCGGCTGCCTTGTCTAGGTAGACGGTGCAGGTTGAGGGGATGGCTGTTGGAGGAACGGCCGTTGGGGGAGTCGTCGCTTCAATCGTCGGAGACGGTGTCGGCGTTTCAGTCGCTTCTTCTTCTGCCTTCACCATCTGCATCGCGGGGTCGCCCATCAAGTTTAGGTTATACAGTTCTGATGGGTGGTAGCCTGCGTCGATGTATTCGATTTTGGCATACGAGATCGCATCACCGATTGTTGTAATCCCCTGTTCAAACAATGCTTCATAGAAACCGGTGTGCATCAGATCATGCTCAATTGCATATCCTCCTCCGGTGGCTGACCAATGGGCGGCCGATCCCCGCATCCCATCCAATGCTAAAAACGCATGAGCGATTGACTCCGTATTGGGCGTAGCGATATTCGCATCATGGCAGCTACCATTGATAATGACGGTAGGATGTTCGTTTTGCCAAACATCGGTATCCCACGATCCTAGGAAGTTGTTACCCCAATTTTGCGTTGCCCCATGTCCAGTATATTGCAGAATATGTGCACCTTGGCTATTGAGGTTATTCGTAAAAATTTCGGTGGTCATCAACGCTTTATCGTACTCATCACCATCCCGGTAATCTGCAAAACAGTATTGCTCAACCGACATTGAATCGGGAAAAACAGTTGACGAAAGAACGGCGTTGTTCGCACAGAAATTATCGCCTTTGATTTCATCGCCTTCCCCAATCAACACGACATTTTTCGCCATTGCTTCTTCGTTAGCAATCGCGGTTTCATACGCGATGATCTTGTCGATCATGTTGGATAATTCGGTCGCATCAAGTGCAGGTAGACGGCCGACTGCAAGATCGGGAAGTAAATCGTCTCCCTCGATAAGCGCATATTGATAGTCTGAAACAGAAAATCCACCCCAGCGATCTGTAAAACCTGCACCCATCGGCACAGACATTTCATCCTCTATTTCCCACTGGTAGCATGTCTCGCAAGTACGCAGTAACGGATTGTACGTTGCGCCACTACCCAAGACGAGATAGCGCGGGGCAGGATTCCATGTTGCCATCGCATCAGTCAAATAAGCTGAAATTGCATCAGGTGTAGAGTAGCCATATCCATATTGGGCAATAATTTCGTCTACATCGACAACGAGCGTAGTCAAATCGCTGCTGGTGGCGCGGTAGTCGGCGAGACGGTTCGCTTCATCGAGCAATGCATCAGAGGTAATCATGACCCATTCTGCCCCACCCGCGGCCGGAGCGATGTCGGCCGGTGTGTAAGATGTGAGGGCAATGGGAGCAAGCAATCGATCAATTGTCGTTGCCACCAATTGAACGGCATCAGCATGTTCGAGACCAATGGCGGCCGTTGTTGTGCCATTGGCTTCGGTCAAATCGCTATCCATCAACTCAATAGAGATTGGCACAGCCGGGTTGCTGACATCCCAAACGAGTAGTTCGGCCGCGGCTTGTGTATCGAATCCACTAACATGAAATGTATGGTTTCCCACGCTTTCATAATGCCATTGTAAGTGGTTGTCATCGGCGATGAGAGCGCGTTCGTAGGCAATCTCAAAATGATTGAGTAAAAAGACACTATCGGTGATGACACTTTCGATTGTAATTGTATTGTCCCCAGCGTTGAGCGCATCTGTAGGGACGCTCACATCAATGTCAAGGCTATTTTGACCTGACAGGGTGTGAATAGCTGGCAGGGTGTCATTAACAGAAAAATCTATTTCGTAGAATACATCATCATGATTCCCATTTTCTTCGACACTGCCCCACAAGAATAGTTCGGCCGTAATAGTCGCATGATCAGCCGTTGAGACAGGATACGGAATCGTGACGTTAAAAGTTTGTGTTGCAGGACTCCCGCTACTCCATATAGACCAAAACCATGTCGTTTGTGAATCTGGATTATCGAATTGCGACCATGTTTCTTGTCCTCTGTTCGTTTGTGTAAAGCGCAAATCTTCTTCAACGATGAGTGTCGTGGGAATGCTGTCAATGACGGCTGCACTTGCATCAATATCATTTGGTTGTGCAGTGATCTGCACCCCTGCCCCATCAAACGCTAGCCAGTAGAAAGTAGTGTCGTAAAAGTGAACACCATAATGCGGCCGTGGCACACCTTCACCGTAGAATACAATCTGCTCTCCCGACTCAAGCACATTATCACCATCGCCTCGCACATCAAACGCAACCGCTTGTCCACTGGTGGACAGTGCCATTTGATCGATGTCGAGCGCATCGGTGATACCAGCCGCAATAATGTCATCATAGCTGACACCATACAGACCAGTTTCATCTACTTCGATTTTCAGCTTCGTAGAAAGGGATTGGGCGGCCGATTCGGCCGAACCAAACAACACAGCAATGCCAGCTAACACAAGCAAGCACAAAGACAACACACAAAGAAATACAACACGATGACGACCAACGTACAACATAACACACCTCTGGATTACAGCAATTGGTAGGTCTTTCAACCAATGAATCTATTTTGTTTTGCTTCAAAAATTGGACGATGCACCTGCAAACATCCCAAACCATACAAAGAACAATACGAAAATATCACGGTAGTTTTAGTTTGTCAAATTTCTTTCCTTTGTTTTTTTGTTGGTCGCGTTTCCCTATTGTTTTATGAGAATTTTCCAAAAAATTTCCAACCAAGAATGGAACGACCTCATAGCCGTCCCATTATCAATCAATCTATATCACAACGTTTCCGCTCCCTACTCGCAGCCATTCGACACCGGGGCGAACAGTATTTAGACGTTTCCCTGTATGCTGTATACGGCTGTCGGCACTGGTCGCAATTGCGCGGCCGTGCCGTTCCTCGATACGGGTTTCTACCGTCGGCCGGGGGTGCTTCAATCACCATCACAGATTGAATCCCGGCCGGAGTTTCCACGTAAACAATTTCGCTTGATCCTGTTGTAAATTGTATCGTTTCATCGCTCATAATTTTGGTGAGAGAGATAAGCGACTATTGCGCCGCCTACCTCTAGTAGATCGTCCGAAAACGTTACAGTCTATTTGTCCGTTTTCGGTAACGTTTTTGACGGTTTCGATTGCGACATGACGCGCTGCAATGACGCTGGTTTGCCCGTGCCGTTTTGAACGGCCGATCACATTCATTACACCGTCGCCTGATACCGTTTCCGCGCCCATTTTTGCCGCCCGTTTTGGACGGCTTTACACGTTTGGGGTGTTGCCGCTTTGAAAGGCTGGCCGGGTCGCTGCTTTCAGCAATGCCAACGTGTCAGACTTGGCAGAACGCGCCTGATTCTTTTGGAACTCATCAGATTCGATGTAGGCTAACATTTGCACCCGGCGCACATCGGCCGCCTTTGTCGCCACCGTTGCGAGTACGGCCGCCTCTGCTTTTGCAATCTCTACCTCTGCCGATAGCCTCGCCCTGTCGGTCGCTCGTTTCGCGCCGTCCCGCTCCAACTCTAAGCGCATCGTATCAGCCGCCGCGTCTTGTGCGTCGATGGTCTGCTGGTCAATCGACGATTGCAGCTTTTGTGCTGTGATAGCGGCCCGTATTTTGCCCTGCACACTGTCCCCGGCCGCGTCGGTCGCAAAGGTCAGCATCAATGCCGCTATGGGCAACAATGGGGACACATACGACACATAGCCCACGAGCGCACCGATAGGCGATTGCTGGATCACCGCTACCCCGGCCAGTGCGTTCGCTCCCATCGACGTGCTGATAATCACAATCGATACCAGGGCGAATTTATATTGCAATTGGCTATCGACCTTGCCCCGTTTGACGCGCAAGATCAGGGCAAGCAATGACGCTTCTACTGTCCCTAATCCGATCATCACAACGGTGTTAGCGGCCGGGATCGGGTGTCCCGTTACCGCGCTATGCGCCATCGTCACGCTGTAGATTATCAATACAATGTCTATGATGAGGTTGAACGAATGACCCGTTAGGAACTCGCTCAACTGGTCGGTCATGCTCGTTTTGGTAGGTTGCTTGCTCACAATGCACCCCCGATATACGCTACCAGCAATGCCACATTGACGAGCGAGAACGCCGCAAGCATCACAATCAAAATTTGAGCCGTCAAGATTGGGTCATTCATAAACCCTAATCCGAACGCCAAAATAAGCGCGGCCAGCGCAACTAACGCCATGATTGAAAACACCGCGCCAATTAACGCCAAACGTCCAGATGTTCGGCTATATCGGTAAAACCAAAACATCGGCACACCGATCAACATTGTCCCGGTCAACATGGTTGTAATCATTGCCATGCGTATGCTCGTCATCCCTATCAAAATGTTCTGGATGAACACAAGCGGAAAAATGCTGAAAAACATTGCAGCACCGAACACGCCTAAAAAACATCTGCCTAATTCTAAATTGTTGTCTATCTCAAATACGATATTTTTCACTTTAGCACTCCTAATATGCTCCGCCCTTGCGACATTCGCACAACGGGAAGCGGTTAAGCCCATGCCGTCGGGTAGGGGGTCTGGTGGAGTGCTATTCGATTGTTGACCTAATGGGGGTAAAATCGTTTTTAGCCTCTCACGCCAGTCTCGATGGTGTGACGGTTAGCCCTGTTTGAGTGTTAGCGCACTCGCTCAGGGCGTTACTTTTTATGGGATTGTTTTACACCTGACACAGTTGCCAGATAGGGGATTGTATCAATGTTGTATTGTTACGCAACTACAACTGTTTACATTTGCACTACAAATGTAATCATCTGTCTGACTTTATGTTGCGTTTGTAGTCCGGGGGGTCTTCTACTGGCAAGACAAGTTCCCCACTCTCTATCTGATCAATGCCATAATTGATCAAAAACTTCACAAGGTCAGCAACCTTGACACGCTCCTGCTTTGCTGTTGTACTCACGCGCCGTTGTGTTGTTTTGCCAATTCGATAGCTTACGGGCTGATTATCATGTTCTGGGGTAAGAGGCGCGGTTTCGTTCGGTTTGGTGCGCTTCCGTTTTGCCTTCTTGGAACGGCGATAATTGCTGCCGAATGTTGTCTGCTCATCGCTCATTGTCTACTGTCTCCACAAGCGCGGCATAGTCGGCCGCTCCGTTCGAATTTGGGGCGTGTTCAAATATCGTTTTACCAAAATGGGCAGCTTCAGCAATCGACGTGTTGACGCGGATCGGATTCGTCACCAGCTCTTCACCAAATGCGTCCTGAAGCAATTCCAAGATGCGACGCGCTCGTTTTGTGCGACCATCGAAGCGAGTAGGGACAATGTAGCCTAGCTCAATATCACTACCAAGCTCCTCGACTAGCTTCAATGTCTGCAAATGTTGTTCAGTACCTACGGCAGATAAGAAGTCGGCCGACACTGGAACTAACAACTCATCGCCCGCCATCATTGCGTTAATGGTGAGAACATCAACGGCTGGTGAGCAATCTGTCACAATGTAGTCATAGCCTCGTAAGCCATCTAGTGCTTGCGCCAATGCGCCCCGCGCCGATTCTGGATCACGCCCCATTTTCATGGCGAGATAATCCCGCACATCTGCCAACTCAACATTGCTGCTTAGTAGGTGCAGGTTCGGCCGAACTTCAACCGCTAAACGCTTGGGAGACTCATCCCCCAATATCATTTTGCGGGTTGCTGGCGTTGGTTCATGGCGTAGGTGACGTGACGCGCTGCCTTGTGGATCAAAGTCGATTAACAGGACAGACCGGCCGCGCAATGACAAACCATGAGCCAAGTTGACGGCCGTTGTCGATTTGCCAACACCACCTTTTTCGTTGCTTACTACGATATGTTTACTCATGTATGCCAATTGTGTACTTAACGACTACAAATGGCAAACTGCCTCGATTCCGACCGAAAATGCCGACTTTGCCACGCCGAGAAAGTTTGAGTAAATCTAGGTAAGGCGGTCACAAGCCTCGACCCGCTTTACCTGATAAGCAAACTGTCATGTATGTGGCGATTAGGCCGCGATCCAGACAAGACAATTCAAGCCCCGAAAATCAACAGTAGGGAGGTTGGGTATACATACCTCCTTCAG
>CALECP010000121.1 GCA_937949915.1 uncultured Anaerolineae bacterium | reverse complement strand
TTCGTCATCAGACGGAACGCCGTTTTTGTGTCATTGTGCAACGTTGGTTGTTGCGCTGTAGGCACACGATATATCGTGTGCCTACAGCGCAACAACCAACGTTGCACAATGACACAAAAACGGCGTTCCGTCTGATGACGAAACGCCGTTTTTGTTTAGAGAATAATCCCGCGCCTGTCCAGACAGGCAAATTTTCTTATTGGTTGCTTGCGCCCAAGATCGCATCGGCCGAGATTTCGACGATCATATCAGGGGCGATCAATTTGCTCACTTCGACCATCGCCATAGCAGGACGAATATCACCAAAAAATTCACCGTGTGCGCGGCCGTACTCTTCCCAACGGGCAATATCGGTCACATAAACAGTTGTCCGCACCACATCACCCAATGTTGCACCCGCCTTGTGTAGCCCCGCTTCGATATTTTTGAGCGTCTGGATCGTTTGGGCATACGGGTCATCTACACCCACGATATTGCCATCGGCATCTGCGCCCGTTGTCCCTGCCACAAAAATGCGATCACCCACCTTCACAGCGCGTGAATAGCCGACAATCGGTTCCCATTTTGAGCCTGTACTGATATTTTCGCGTGTCATGTTTTGTTCCTTTTTATTGATTTTTGTTTGCACCATTATAACGCAGATGACAGCCACATTTGCACAAAAATCAATATAAACCAGTACAATACAGATCAATGATCACCATTACAGGCGCGACAGGCTTTGTCGGCCGCTCTCTCATCCGCGCCCTTGTCGCACAAGGCGAAACAGTACGGGCTATTGTCCGGCCGACATCAGATCGCGGCCGGATCGCTGATTTGCCCATCCACTTTGTCGAAGCAGACGTGACCGACCCACACAGCTTGCGCGGCATATTCGATGATGCAAAGCTGGTGATCCACGCGGCCGGGATGCTCGGCCAAGCCGGTGTACCAGAAGCCGCCTACCATCAGCTACACGTCAACGGCACACGCCACGTCCTCGACGAAATCGTCACCATCAAAAACGCCCCCCGACTCCTCTACATCAGCAGCCCCGGCGTGCTGGGCGTAACAGGCACGCGCACGGCCGACGAAACATGGCCGCGCAATCCCACCAACCCCTACGAACGAAGCAAAGCCGCGGCCGAACGCCTCGTCGAAACATACGCGGACAAAGTAGATGTCGTGATCGGCCGTCCCGAATTTATCTACGGCCCCGACGACACCCATGTTCTCGGTCTCTTCCAAGCGATCAAGGCAAGAAAATTTATTTTGTTTAATGGCGGCGTTCATGTGTGTCATCCCACTTACATCGACGACGCAGTGCAAGGGTTGCTCAAAACGGCCGCGCACGGCACACGCGCAGCGATCTATCACATCACCGGCGCACACCCCGTCACCTTTCGCCAGCTATCTCACACCATCGCCCACCACCTCGCCGTCCCCCCACCCAAAATATCGATCCCCCGATCCGTCGGTATGCTGGGCGCGGCCGTTCTCGAAGCCCTGCCCATCACCCCACCCCTCAGCCGCACCGGTGTCGCCTTCTTCAGCGAATCACGCCGCTTCTCATGGCAAAAAGCGCACAACCAACTCGACTACACCCCTCAAATATCGCTCGACGAAGGTGTTCAGCGTACAATCGCCTACTATCAAGCAAATAATCTATTGTAGAGACGCAAGATTTTGCGTCTTGATGTGAAAGAGAGAGACGTAAAATCTTACGTCTCTACTATTTAACTTATGCTTCCGAAACGCACCATCAAATCACTCTACCCGCCCGCCCTCGCCGAAGGAGAAGGTGTCGGCACAGCTTATGAATACTACGCGAAGCGGCTCGTTCTTCGGCGTTGGCTCAAAAAAATCAAGCCAGCCCAGCGTATTCTCATTGCTGGGCTGCCCCAAAAATATGGTCTTAGCTTCGACTTTTTGTTGCTGGCGCAAGAGATCGGCGCAACGGCCGTGGTGGTCGATGATCGGCCGGACAGGCTCACCTTCTTCCAGCAATCGCTGGCTGCCTACCCTGATCTCGCGGCCGTCACGCCTGTCTTGACGGCCGATCTCACCACGCTCCCCGCCCTCGCGCCTACCTTCGATCTCGTGCTATCGAGCGAAGTGTTGCAGCGTATTCCGGCCGTTAAACGCGCTGATTACGTCGGCCGTCTCACGCAACTCGCCCCCCACGTCGCCCTCTTTTGCCCCAACAAAGAAAACAACTCTCATGTCGGCGTAAGCGGATTAGACGGGCTAACCCTCTCCCAATTACGCGCACTGGTGGCGACGAGCGGCCGTCGATCACGCACAGGCCACATCGACATGCCCCCGTTCCCACCGGGCATCACCCGCAGCGAAGACCAGCGCGAACAAGCAACATCTGGCACACTCGAAGCGATAGCGATGAGCGGTCTCGGTCTCTATGCTCGTGCCGAGCGTTTGTTACCGTACACGATTCGTAGGGCGCAATCGCACATTGTGTACGCTATGCTCAGTTGACCCTTGCTCAGGCAAGGTTATAATCGCCCCACTTACTTTGAGAAAGAAATCACAAATCATAATCTCGGCAACCTACGGGAAAACAGACACCGAGCATTTTACAAGAGGTGAATAGTGCCTACTGCATTGATTACCGGAGTCACCGGACAAGACGGCTCCTATTTGGCTGAATTTTTATTGGAAAAAGGATATGATGTTGTCGGTATGGTCCGCCGTACCAGCACCATCAATTTCCACCGTATCGAACATATTCAAGACAAGCTCACCCTCGTTCAGGGCGATCTGCTTGATCAGTTTTCACTCGTCCAAATTTTGGAAGAGCATCGGCCGACCGAAGTGTATAATTTGGCCGCGCAATCATTTGTACCGACCTCATGGAGCCAGCCCGTCTTTACAGGCGAAGCAACCGCACTTGGCGTAACCCGAATGCTCGACGCGATCCGCATTGTCGATCCAAAAATCCGCTTCTACCAAGCCAGTTCGAGCGAAATGTTTGGCAAAGTGCAACACGTACCACAGACAGAAGCCACGCCGTTTTACCCGCGCAGCCCTTATGGAGTCGCCAAAGTATACGGTCACTGGATCACCGTCAACTATCGTGAAAGCTACGATCTACATGCGACATCGGGCATTTTGTTCAACCATGAATCACCCCGACGTGGGCTGGAGTTTGTGACGCGCAAAATCACCTACAACGTGGCCAAAATCAAGCTGGGCTTGGCTAATACATTGCCACTGGGCAACCTAGATGCACGACGTGACTGGGGCTTTGCCGGTGACTATGTGCAAATGATGTGGCTGATGCTGCAACAAGACCGCCCAGATGATTATGTGATCGCGACAGGCAGTACATGGTCGGTAGAGCAATTTGTAGAAGAGGCATTTAGCTATGTCGATCTCGATTGGAAGGAGTATGTAACACAAGACCCACGCTTTATGCGTCCGGCCGAAGTAGACCTCCTCGTCGGCGATCCAACGAAAGCACGTGACGATCTTGGCTGGGAACCGAAAGTGACGTTCCAAGAGCTTGTTCGCATGATGGTAGATGCTGATATTGCATTGATCGAAAGCGGCAAAACGCCGATGTAAGTTAATCGGCCGTAGTGACACGATATATCGTGTCGCTACGGCCGATACCAAAACCCCCTATGGATATTAAATTCGGTACAGATGGCTGGCGATCTCGGATCGCAGAAGGATATACGTTTGATAATTTGCGGCGGTGTACGCAAGGTTTTGCCAGCTTTATGCACAAGCAAGGGCTGGCAGAACAGGGCGTGGTGATCGGGCATGATAAACGGTTTCATGCTGATAATTTTGCCCGGGCTGCGGCCGAAGTGATGGCGGCCAACGGCATTCAGGTGCATTTGACAAACGATGCCACCCCGACTCCGGCCGTTTCCTACGCCGTACCCTTTCACAAAGCAGGTGGCGGCATCAACATCACCGCCAGCCACAACCCGCCGGAAGATTGCGGCTTCAAAGTGCGCGATGTCAACGGCGGCGCGATTCCCCCGGCCGACCTCAAGCTGATCGAAAGCCTGATTCCTGATTCAGTCAAAGATGTCAAACGGATCAAGCTAGACGATGGCCTAACAGACGGCACGATCTCGATTTTCGACCCGATTCCGAGCTATACGGCGCAATTAAACAGGCTGATCGACATCGCCCCGCTCAAGGATGCTGGCTTCAATGTGCTGGTGGACTGCATGTGGGGCAATGGAGCCGGTTGGTTTCCGCGCTTGTTGGGCGGCGGCAAATCGACCGTGACCGAAGTGCATAACGAACGTAACCCGATCTTCCCACACATGAGCCGCCCCGAACCGATTCCGCCTAATGTGGATCATGGGTTGAGCTTTGTCCGGCCGTTGGCGGCCGATGTGTGCATCATCAACGATGGCGACGCAGACCGTGTCGGCTTTGGCGACGAAAACGGCGACTTTATCGACCAGTTGCGTGTGTACGGGCTGATGGGCTACTACTTCCTAGAAGTGCGCGGCGACCGTGGCCCCATCGTCAAGACGATCTCGACGACGAAGATGCTAAACAAGCTGGCAAAAATCTATGACGTACCGGTGTACGAAACGGGTGTTGGCTTCAAATACATCGCGCCGAAAATGATGGAAGTGGACGCGCTGATCGGCGGTGAAGAGAGCGGTGGCTATGCGTTCCGGGGCCATGTGCCGGAGCGTGATGGCATTTTGGCAGGCTTATTCATGCTCGATATGATGATGAAGACGGGCAAAAAACCGTCGCAATTGCTGGCCGATCTGTTTGAGAAAGTGGGGCCGCATTACTATGATCGCATCGACAGTCGTTTTGAAGCGGCCGACAAACAAGCCATCCTCACACGGGTAGGCGAAGCGATGCCAAGCGAGATCGCAGGGCTGAAAGTGCTCGACAAAGTAACGGTCGATGGCAATCAATTTGTGATGGAAGATGGCGGCTGGTTGCTTATCCGTTTTAGCGGTACAGAGCCTATCATTCGCGTCTATTGCGAGACGACGCATGAAGACAAAGTGCAGGCGATCATCGAGCAAGGGATGGCGATTGCCGGTCTTGTGTAAAACGTAACGTTTTGCATCTGATTTTAAGAGAGAGGCGCAAAATTTTGCGCCTCTACGATTTTATATGGAGATAACGCTTTTTATTTTGCGTTTGCTGTCAGCCGGACTCCTGCTTTTGTTTGTGGGTATCCTGTTTTTTTATTTGCAACGGGATACGCAGCAGATGGCGCGGCGCAAGATGGCGACCGCCATTCATGGACATATCGACGTGATTGCCCCCACTGGGGAGGTGACGGCGTTTCCGTTACGGGCAGTGACCACTATCGGCCGTGCCGCCACCAATAACATTATGCTCGATACTGATTACGCATCGGGGCAACATGCGTTGCTGACGCTGCGCGACAATCAATGGTGGCTGGAGGATTTGGGCAGTCGCAATGGGACACAGTTGAACGATATACCTGTCACCACCATGACCGTTGTCTCGAATGGCGACATCATTACAATTGGGGACATCAATCTAAAGATCGATGTATAAACTATGCTTGGGACACGATATATCGTGTCTGTTATAATCCGCATCTATGGCGCGTTACGAAGTACCACCCGATCCACGAGAATCTGAATTGAGAGTCGGCCGGAAACGGCAAATGCGATCCGGTTTTTTTGACTGGGTTTCGATTGTCGGCTTGCTGCTAGGACTGATCGTTACCATCATCGCTATCTTTATCGCATGGCAAATGGCGAACACCTTTCTGGCACGCGAATCGCTCGATGTACAGCCCGTGACCGAGCCAACCATCATCGTGCTGACTGCACCACCGACCGCTACACAAACACGCACCCCGCGCCCTGCTACCGCCACGCCGATTTCGCCTATCGTGCGGGAAACACCGACAGAAACGCCAATCCCGGAGAATTTGCCGGACGAGGTAGGGGTTGGCGTGTATGGACAAGTGGCGAATACAAACGGCATCGGTGTGACTGTGCGCGGTGGCCCCAGCACCGACAATGTGCGTTTGCAGCTCCTCAATGAAGGCTCAGTTGCATTGGTGATCGGGGGGCCACAAGAGGGCAACAGCTTTGTATGGTGGCAAATTCAGTTAGAAGATGGCACAGAGGGCTGGGTGGCGGCCGATTTTCTTGTTCCGGCCGTGCCACCAGAGGAAGATGAATAAGCGTATTGATTTTCTTCTGATTCGCTTCTACGCGCTTTTTGCTGTCATCAGCGGCAATTGATCAAGGATGGCTTGCAGTTCGGGGGGGAGTGCGGCCGTCACGCGCATCATTTCGCCTGTCACAGGATGGGCAAAGGCAAGCTCGGCCGCATGGAGAAAATGACGTTCTGGCAGTAGCTCTTGTTTGCGACGGCCGTAGACACGATCTCCTACAATAGGAAAACCAACATACGCCAAATGCACCCGAATCTGGTGCGTGCGCCCCGTTTTGGGATGGCAGCGCACCATGCTGTGCTTCTCGTAGCGTTGTGTCACTGCGTACTCTGTTTGCGCCTCTCGCGCTGTGTGCGAACTGCCACGCGGAATGACAACCATCTTTTTGCGGTGCTTTGGATCGCGCCCAATCGGCGCATCGACAAACGCTTTTTCGGGCAGCATGTACCCATCGACCAACGCCAGATACGTTTTTTCGACAGTGCGATCAGCAAACTGCGCTTGCAGGGTGCGGAGCGCATGATCGTTTTTGGCGACGACGATTGCGCCGCTCGTGTCTTTGTCGAGTCGGTGGACGATGCCCGGCCGTTTTTCGTTGCCGATCCCTTCGAGATCGGGGCAGTGGTGCAAAATGGCGTTGACCAATGTGCCTGTTTCGTTGCCCACGGCCGGATGCACCACCATTCCGGCCGCTTTGTTGACCACCAGTAAATGCGCGTCCTCAAACAGCACCGTCAACGGAATATCTTCTGGGATCAGTTCTGTCTCGGTGACGGCCGGAATCGTTACCACAGCCACTTCGCCCCCGCGCAGTTTCGCGCTGCTTTTCGCAGGCGGCCGTCCATCGATCAGCACCGCTTTTTCACGCAGCATCTTCTGCCATTGCGCCCGCGACAACGCCGGATGCGCCTCCGCCAGCGCACGATCTAGGCGCATACCAGGAAAATCTAAAGTAAGCGTCAATTGTTCAGCTTGTTCTGTCATTTTTTCACCATGTCTCATCAGGAAATTCACGTCGTAACGCATTGTATAGTTTATTTAAGCGTTCGCGCTCCACCGTCACATATTCCGGTTCAGGTGAATCAGAAACATCGGTAAAAATAGGCGCATCATCAATAGGGTTCGGTTGCGGTTCTGGTTCTGGTGCAAGTGTGCCACCACCTCGTTGATATGCTTTCAACAATTCCATCACCTCTAAACGAGAAGCCGCAAACACATTGTTATACGCTGCCCGTTCTTGCACTTGCGAGAGACCCCGCGCTAAATTCATCATCATTGATTGGCGAATCTCATTGCGTTTCGCTTCCGCTTTTTCAGCCTCCGACTGCTCTACATGTAAAAACGCCCGTTCGCGGCTGACCTGCTCCCATTGTTCGACATACACTTGGTGAAACGTTTCATCGAGCCGCATGTCGTTGATACGAACACTGTCTAACGCAATGCCATATTGCGCGACGATCTCGCGGGTTTTGTCTTCTACTTCGCGCTGTATCTCTGTATTCATCACAATTTGACGGCCGTCATAATGATCAACCGCATCGCTTAATTTGCGCTTGGCGGCCGCGGCCGTCAATTGCTCCAGCACGATCTGAAGTGGCAAATCATCCCAGCGATAGACCCCTTTTTCGTGGTGTAACTCCGCGTATGCCACCCGGCGCAAATCGGGTTCGCTCATCTTGATAATCGTCTTGCCAGTATCCTCATCTTCTGTAATCGAACACCCCGCCACCTCAAATTTAACATCGACATTGGCATACCAATTAAACCCCTCACGGCTGATCAGCTTAAAATCGCGCTCATTCGCCTCATATTTCCTGATCTCGATCAACGCGCTCACATATTCAAACTGCTTCAGACGCTGGCGTTGTTCGCTCGGTACGAGAAAGCGGCTATAACGGCCGTCTCTCTCTGTGATCACCACATCAGGCTTTTCGATTTCGATTGCGCCCGGCCCACCGACGCGCAGCAGCGCATTGTTCAGCACCTGATCAGCCCACTGAGTACGGTCTAGTTTGATAATGGGCGACGGTTTGCCGATAGAACTGGGCGGTAAATACGCATCTGCCCGACCGGCCGATACGCCATACAACTGTTGTACTAATGTACGTGCCACGATGTAGCCTAGAACGACCCCACCGACAAGCGGCAAGCTATGCAAAAATAGACGGCCGTAAAACATCAACAACGCATCGGGACTGCGCTGCTCACGCAATGGCTCTAGCAGTTCAGTGATCAATGTCACAGGGTTGGCGTAGCGATTGCCAAATTGAATCCGCGCTGCCACATACGCATAGACGAGCAAAGCGACCAGCACCAAAAAGACGGCCGCCACAATGCGCGGCCGGATCGGGAGCGCTCGTCGTGTCCTTTCGTCCATCATTCTTCCTCCGGCAGTGGCGGAATGAGCGTGTGCAAAATGCCATCGGTCGCAATATCGTACAAAATAGCGTCCAAACGATCTGCCAACTCTTGACTCATCGACGAATTGCTCTGCTTGCGTACCTTGTCGATATGTTTTTTGATGTCGTCCAACACTTCCATTTGAATTTTCAAATCACCCTCGGACGGCAGCGCATTCTGCTGAGAGGATGGCGGGGCGGGTCGCATCGCTTTTAGCCAGCCATCGGTACGAGAATGAATGGTCGCTTCCGGCCGTTCTACATTGACAATCGCAACACGTTCTATCGTGATCCCTTTCGGCTCATACAGTTCGCGCAATGCCTGTGTCACATTCAGCAACGCCATCGTAAATGGCTCATCATCATCATACACATGCTCTAGCTCTTCCAGAGAACGACGGTTAAATTCTGCTTTCATCAGATCAATCGCTTTGCCACTCACGCCGTCCAGCGTCTTACTATCGACCTGCTTCAGCGCGTTATCATCATAAGACCAGCCGATATTGTCTGGCGCATCGGTCTGACGTTTTACATGGTAGGTCACTTGTAGATCGGCATCGACATACACACCATCCCGCGTCCGAAATGCCTCGCTTTTTTGTTGACGGTACGGCCGCAAATCGACGACACTCTCCACTTTTTCCCCCCGTGTCAGCACCACCTGACCGGGCGTGTAATATCCTTTTTCATCACCCGCTTTCACCTTGATCGCCCGGTAGCTGGGCAATATCCCCGCCCCTAACGTCTTAAAGCTATCCTGTAGCTCGCTCGCTTTCACATTAAATGGCTTGCGTTGTACAAATGACCGGAACGCATATTTGAGCAACAAACGAAAGTGAGGATATGATCCTGTACTACCGATTTTGTCCCCTCTTGACGGCATGATATGGTGGGCGTAATAATTTACTGTCATCAAAAAGGTGCTGACGGCCGCGATCAACCATAACAGTCCACCCGAGACAGACAGCGCATCGCCACGCATATCGGGCAGCAAAAACCCGATGAGCGCGAGTGTAAAAAAGCCGAGCAAAACATACGAAGCCCAGCCTAATCCGCCCAAGAGAGCGAACACAAAAAACGACATAGGCAACACGGCAATCCACGAGATGCCCAGCATATTTGCGACTTGCAGGCCTGCCAAGACCGTACCAAGCAACACAAACAAGAAGACCCAAGCGCCATGCAGAAACCGTGCTGGATCGCCGCCCTCTCTTGGTTCTTTTGTCGTTGTCATGGGTTCGCCAAACGGCCGTTTATCTATCCGACGACGCATTTCGTGTCACAAATGATGAGCGACGAGCGACAAATAAAATCGTCACTCGTCATTCATCGTCACGAACTAAATATGGATCGGCTCGCCTTCGACAGCGTGCGCGGCTTCCATCAGCGCTTCACTGAGGGTGGGATGCGCGTGAACGTTATGCGCGATCTCTTCGGCCGTCAATTCATGCGCTTGCGCCAATGTCAATTCTGGCAGCAACTCGGTCACGCCATGCCCGATCATGTGTGCGCCCAAAATCTCGCCATACTTCGCATCGGAGATAATCTTGATGAAGCCATCCTTCTCACCCATGCCGAGCGATTTGCCATTTGCCACGAACGGGAATTGACCCACATTGATGTCGTAGCCCAGCTCTTTCGCTTCCGCTTCGGTATAGCCAAAACTAGCGATTTGCGGCTGGCAATAGGTGGCGCGAGGCATCATTTTCAGGTTGAGCGGTTCGGGATTGTGTCCGGCGATCTTTTCGACAGCAACCATCGCCATCGCGCTGGCAACGTGCGCCAGCATCAACTGTCCCGTCACGTCACCGATAGCGTAAATGTTCGGTACATTGGTCTGGAAGTGGTCGTTGACAGTGATAAATTTGCTGCGCTCGGCCGTTTGTACACCGACAGTTTCTAGGCCGATGTTTTCAACATTTGGCACAAAACTAACAGCAACCATAACCGTATCCACATCGGTGATCACGGTGCCGTTTTTGAGCGTGACCGTCATTTTGTCGCCGACATGCTCTACGCTATCGACAACAGTGTTCATTTGCAGGTCAACGCCCAACGCTTTGTAGCTTTTCATCAACAGCTTGCTCACGGCCGGTTCTTCGGCCGGAACGAGGCGATCTTGCATCTCGACAATCGTCACCTCTGTGCCGTAATTTTGCCACATGTAGGTGAACTCGCACCCGATGACACCGCCGCCAACAATCACCGCTTTGCCCGGATTCTGATCGGACAAAATACCTTCGATGTAGCTGATGATCTTTTTGCCATCTGGCTCTAGACCGGGCAGCACACGCGGCCGTGCACCGGTTGAAACGATGATATTTTTGGCGTTGACTGTCTCGTTGCCCCCATTGTTGAGCGCAACATCGACCGACGTGGGGCTGGTGATCGTCCCCGTGCCATCAAAAGTATCGATCTTGTTCTTTTTCATCAAGAACGAAATCCCTTTGACCAGCCGTTTCGATGCTTGACGGCTGCGCTTCCATGCGACGCTAAAGTCAGCGTTCATATTGTCGAACGTAAACCCAAACTCGGCCGCACGGTGCATCATCGTATGTGCCAATTCAGCATTGTGCAGCAACGCCTTTGACGGAATGCAGCCGATGTTGAGGCATACGCCGCCCCAATACTCTTTTTCGATAATGGCGGTCTTGAGACCGAGTTGAGCGGCGCGAATGGCGGCGACATAACCGCCCGGCCCTGCACCGATCACAACAACATCATATTCTTGTGCCATCTGGACTCCTTTAATCATTAAACTCATTAAATAGAAGGGCGTTGTGCAACCAATGCCCCGATTTTCATCAAATTTACCCTTGATTATAGCAGGATGATGATGAAAGCTGCCGCATGATTACGAATCGCCTATAATCATGGGTCTATGGGCGGTTTTCCTTTATGGACAGTTTACGGTATGGCGGTGTCACTGACGGTGGCAGTCGCCCTTTTGGTATTCTCGTTTCGGATGCAAAATCCGAGACGACGAGCGCGGGCAACGGCGTATGAAGTCGAACGGCGCGTTCGCACATTGACGACGCTGGCATTGGCATTATTGTTTTTGACCATCGGCTTTTTTGTGGCAGGTGTGCCGTTTGGCGGTGCAGATGAGACGATCACGGCCGAGACAACCAGCACGGCAACCCCGGCGGCCGTCGCCGTCGCGCCCACCTTTGCGGCCGAATCAGGTGCGTTTGGTGCGCCCATTACAGACACGACCGATGCACCGGATGACCCTACAGATAATGCGATAATCGAACTGACTGAGCCAACAAGCGACGCATCGTTAACCCCGCTCGAACAAACGGCGACGGCCATTATCAGCAATATCGAGCAACAGGATAATGCGATTATCGCAACGCCACTTGCGGCCGCGCCGACGGCCGTCAGCACGCCACAGGACGCTGAACCACCAACCGTTGTGCCATCTTCGCCCCCCACCATCACCCCAACCCCGACGGAGACGTTGATCCCAACAGAAACGCCCATCCCCACCGAAACACCAACTCCTACGCCCACGCTCACCCCGTCGCCTACATTGACCCCAACCCCGACGCTTACGCCGACCCCCATCGAAGTGCCGACCGCCCGTGTGGACACCGGCGGCAGCACGCTATGGATGCGCGACAAGCCAAGTGGCGAAAATATCGCCCTCCTTCAAAATGGCGATCTGCTGATCGTGTTACCGGGCAATGCCAGCCATTCCGGCCGTATCTGGAAGCAAGTGATGACCCCGGATGGCACAGAGGGCTGGGTAGAAAGTCGTTGGTTAGGATTTGGGGCAGCGGCAGATGAAACAAGCGGTGAATGACAATTTAAGATGATGCAATTTGATTAGGGTTTATACAAAATCGGCCACGTAGGGACACGGCGAGCCGTATCCAAATGGTATCAAGCTAAGGTGAAAATCGGTCAAATCTGCCCATCATCCGCGATTTGTTGCACCGGTCTCGCCCGGTGTTGAAACACACGGGCTGTCAGTGCGCCTGACGGCGCTGCGAAAAACCCGTTTGAAACGGGTTTCAGTCGGCGTAGCAGCCGGTTTCAACCGGAGCGGTAACGAGTAAAATGCTTGGCTTGGTATGTATTTGACACAGCGAGCCGTGTCACTACTCAAGATCGGCATAATTTTGTCGCGGCCGCATCTAGCGCATAATGGTGTGGCAAACGCACCAACTGATCGGCCGTCCCCTCAAACGTAATCACCACGCCATACTCGTCTCGTGCCTGTTCAATTGAAATGTAACCCGCTATCACGTCTGCTAGCACCGCTTGCGGATCGCGCTCGAACGGGCGGCCGTACCCGCCGCCGCCCGGTGTATTGAGGCTGACTTGTACGGCCGAATCAAACCACAGCACCGTTTTCGGCCGAGCAGCTACCCCATCTACCTCAAACTGACCGAGCGCACCGGGACGGCCGTCTTGTAACCCTTGCGCCGCATATTGTGTCCGGTCTATCAAGCTCGATACACTCCATTCTGCGCGGCTGCGGGTCGTGAACGACATATTTTGCCCCAGCCCACCACGATACTGCCCCGCGCCGCCAGAATTTGTTCGCAAGGCGCGTTCACCCACGACGAGCGGGGTCAATGTTTCGATCACTTCGACAGGCACATTGCCGACCCCACTGGGAAAACCGGTTGTATTGAGTCCATCTTTGCGCGGCCGTGCGCCCATGCCGCCTAACTGAAACAGCGTCAAATGGGTTTGTTTGCCGTTGTTGCGTCGCGCCCGCCACACACTCATCCACGCCGAATCTGCCCCACCGGCCAGCACCCGATCAGGGATGACGTGCGCCAGTGCGCCAAAGATCGCGCTGGGGATAAAATGCCCGATCAGATGGCGAGAGGCGACGGCCGCCGGGGGTTGGCAATTCAATATGCTACCGACGGGTGCGGTGATATTGACCGGCCGGAACGCGCCTTCGTTGTGCGGTATCGTCGGGCTGATCGCCGCCTTCATCGCAAACGAAGCGTACCCTTTTGTGTAATTCAGTACGACGTTGATGCCTCGCGCACTCTGGGGCGATGACCCGGCAAAGTCGATGTCGATCTGGTCATCGGCAATGGTGAGCGCAACTTCGATGACGAGCGGCCGTTCATAGCCATCGCCGTGCAGTGTGTGGGTGTATGTGCCGTTTGGCAGGGCGCGAATGCCGTCGCGCATCGCTTGTTCGGAGCGCGTAATAATTTCGTCTGCCAACGGATCGATGCTGTCCAAGCCAAATTCGTCCATCATGGCGAGCAAACTGCGGCCGCCTACTGCATTGCTCGCCGTTTGCGCGTATAGATCGCCCACCGTTTCGTCTGGTGTCCGCACGTTGGCACGTATAATTTTGAATAGTTCGGTGTTCGGCTGGCCTGCGCTAAATAGTTTGGTGATGGGAATCCGCAACCCTTCTTCGTACACTTCTCGCGCTTCAGCCGATAGTATCCGGCCGCCAATATCGGGGGAATGGCAACAATTAGAGAAGTAGGCGACGATGCGGCCGTCCCGGAAAATCGGTGTGAGCACAGTGAGATCGTTGACTTGTCCGGCCGTGAGCCAGGGGTCATTTGTCACCAGCACATCACCGGGGGCAAGCGTGTCGGACGGGTACGCATTGAGGAAATGAATCGCGCCAGTTGCCATCGGGTTGATGTGTCCCGGTGTGCCTGTGTTCGATTGCGCGATCATGTAGCCCCGCGTATCGAACACCCCACATGCCAAATCGAGCGATTCGCGCACAATGGTGCTGAATGCGGTGCGGATCAATGTTGTCTGCTGCTCGTTTGCCACAGACAACAAGCGATTCCACAACACCTCAAGCTGGATGGGTGTCAGTGCCATTATCGTTTTACCCCTCCCGGCGGGAGGGGCGTTTTTTATGGAGGAATTAGCGGCGACGGCCGAACAAGCGCAACAACAGCAAGAACAGATTGATAAAGTCTAGGTATAATGCCAACGCACCCCACAACGCGATCCGTTGAATCAGGTTGCCTTTTAGCCCTGCGCCTGACTTCATCGAGTCGGTCGTCATCTGTTTGATCTTTTGGGTATCATGGACGGTCAGCCCCAAAAACAGCGCGATACCTGCATACGTCACGACCCAGTACAAAATCGGGTTTTGTAACCAGATATTGACAATGGAAGCTATGATGAAACCGATCAAACCCATCATAAAAAAGCTGCTGTATTTGGTCATGTCTGTCTTGGTGGTGAAGCCTAACAGACTCATACAGGCGAACATTCCGGCCGTGATCAAAAATGTGCCGCCAATACTGCCCAATGTGTAGATGGCAAAGATGAGCGACATCGTGACCCCGTTGAGCGCGGAGTAAAATAGAAACATGCCTGTGGTCGCGGCCGGTGATGATTTACCGATCATGCGACCTAGCACGAATACAAGTGCCAATTCAACAAAAAGAATAGGCAAATAATAGGGTGCGATCACTGCAACCAAGCCAGACGCATAGACGTACCACGCCACCACGCCGGTCAACGCCAACCCAACAGACATCAAGCCATATACGCGCCGCATCACGTCAGACACTGTTTCGCTTACTTGTTTATCACTAATGTCAAAGGACAGCGTATCGAACTCTTTTTCTTTTTCAAACATTATGTTCTCCTTGTTTACATTTTAGCAGAATAGACAAACGGCCGCATAAGCAACGCAATAGTAACAGCCGATTTTAATCGACTGAAAGCTACCCAATAAAGGTCACATCACGTTGAGAATCAGTTTGGATTAATCGATATTCTTACGTCTTCCTGACAATTTCTTCACACTTTTGGTGCATAATGTACTCAGTGAAGCAAAATTATTTCATTTCAAGGAGATAGTTCAATGGAAAATAGAAACAAAAAGTGGTTGTTATTCGCTGGTGTCGCTCTGTTTGCGCTGGCGTTCACATTTATGCGTGGCGTTCAATCACGTCCGGCCGCGCTTGATGAGACGGTAACTTATTCTGAGCTTTCGCAGCTAGATGATGCGGCCGTCAACACGATAGACAGTGATGAAAGCACGGCGCGAGATGGTCACAGGCACGGCCGTCACGGGCATAGACATGGACATGGTATGCTCCACATGCTGTTCAAGATTCTGCATATTATGTTTATTGTGTTGGGTGTGCTGTTCATCATCAAGATGATCCGGCGTGGACGGCGCGAAGAAAGACGGCGCGGACGGCGTAGGCGTGGTGGTCGCGGCCCCGGACGCAGAGGCGGTAGAGGGCCACGTGGCGGCCGTCGCCATGCGTCATGGACAAATGACGAGGATGAGATCGAAAACGAGATCGAAGTCGATATAGAAATTGAAGTATCTGAGGATGATGAAACGGACGAGTAAGAGCGCGTACTTGAAATAAAGTTCATAAGTGGGTTGGCCGAAAAGCCAGCCCACTTTTTATTTAACCGATGGCAGGTTCAGCATCAAGTGGGTTATCGAGCGTGTCAAATGGGTCAGTTGATTGGCGGCCGTGGTGAATGTCTTCGTAGTGGCTAATTCTTCCTGACATCATCAAAGTAGCTAACGTGGTAGAAACCACCGTTATGATCAGTGCTATAGCTGCATAAATAAACATAATCTATTTTTCCTTATCCCGAAATTACCAAGTTCCCAATGTATCAGATTTTATCTACTCAATTCCTTAATCTGTTACTGCATTTTACAATAAGATACAGTACATTTCCATATGAAAATATGCCGTTTTCTGTACGATCTGCATAATAGCGCATATTTCTAAGTGGCTGCCTAATACAGAATGAGTTTCTTATGACAATTGCTTTGAGAATAGGAGCAACTATTGCTGTTATACGGGGTTGTTTTTGTTGGTATAAGCGAGACAATTACGCATACTTTAATCGCAAAGGCGCAG
The DNA here is from genome assembly GCA_937949915.1 of uncultured Anaerolineae bacterium. Classification (GTDB taxonomy): domain Bacteria; phylum Chloroflexota; class Anaerolineae; order Promineifilales; family Promineifilaceae; genus CALECP01. The sequence goes on along the minus strand of CALECP010000121.1, from coordinate 1,773 downwards.
GGCTTTGCAAAAATTGCTAACAGAACGCTCTTTTTTGTGTAAGTCGCAATCTTGAAAAATCAATAATCAAACGAAACCTGTCATCTATTTTTTGTTATGTGGCGGGTTTTTCGTATGTTGGGCTTGAAAGGAAAAATATGATGCAACCGTTTGAATTTATCGCACTGACACCGACTGGATTTGTAGACGCGGCCGTGGCTATTGCTGCTTCCCGTGCTGGGGAGATCGGGGTACTTGATCTGGCATTTGGAGGGAGTAAGCAAGAGATCGAGCGGTTGGTGCAATTCGGCCGTGATCAGATCGGGGTGCGGGTCGATGTGCGCGATCAAGCGTTGATTGTAGACGTGTTGCCAACGGTGACGGGGTTGCAAGTGGCGGTGCTGGTGGGCAGTTTGCCGCGCAAGAATACAAAGGTGGCGAAGGCATTGCTCAAAATGCAGGCGAACGGGGTGCGCTTGCTGGCTGAGGTGACGACGATCAAGGCGGGGGTTTCGGCCGAGGTGTGGGGCGTGGACGGCGTGATTGCGAAAGGGCATGAGGCTGGCGGCTGGATCGGGGAAGAGACGACGTTTATTTTGTTGCAGCAATGCCGGGAACAGATCACGATTCCCTATTTTGCGATGGGCGGGATCGGCTTGCATACGGCAGCGGCCGCTTACGTGGCGGGTGCGGCCGGTGTGGTCTTGGATTGGCAGTTGGCACTGGCGAAAGAGTCGGCGTTGCCGGACTATGTGCGGCAAGTGGTCGAACGGATGGACGGCAGTGAGACGGTGCGAATTGGCGAGAGTACGGGGGCTGGGGTGCGGGTTTTTGTGCGGCCGAATGCGAAACCGGTAGACGAACTGAGTGCGCTGGCGGTGACGCTGGACGAGACACAAGTGGCGCAATGGCAAACGGCGGTCGCGGCGCGGGTCGGTGTGGGAAATTATGATCAAAATATATGGTTGATGGGGCAAGATGCGGCGTTTGCCAGCGTGTTTGCGGCGCAATTTAGAACGGTCGCGGGGATAATGAGAGGGCTGCGCGAGAGTGTAGAAGTGCATGTGCAGACGGCCGTGGATTTGCAGCCGTTGGGCAAAGATAGTGCGCTGGCGCAGAGCCACGGCACGGCGTACCCGATTGTGCAGGGGCCGATGACGCGGGTGAGCGACAAAGCTGATTTTGCGCTGGCGGTGACGGAGAATGGCGGCTTGCCGTTCTTGGCGATGGCACTGATGCGGGAAGAAGAGGCGGACGCACTGCTGAAAGAGACGAGCGAGAAAGCGGGTGATTTGGCGTGGGGCGTGGGATTATTGGGCTTTATTTCGTTGGAATTGCGGCGTGAGCAGAAGAAGGTGATCAAAAAGTATAAGCCGCCGTTTGCGATTATTGCGGGGGGTCGGCCGGATCAGGCGGCCGAGTTCGAGGCGGATGGGATTGCGACGTATATTCATGTGCCGTCGCCCGGTTTGCTGGCGATGTTTGTGAAGGACGGGGCGCGACGCTTTATTTTTGAAGGGAAGGAGTGCGGTGGGCATATCGGGCCGCGTAGTTCGTTTGTGTTGTGGGAGTCGATGATCGAGACGCTGATCGAGAATAAGCCGCGTGATGTAGCCAATTTGCACATTTTGTTTGCGGGGGGCGTACATGATGATGTTAGTTGCGCGATGGTGGCGGCACTGGCTGCGCCATTGGCGGCGATGGGCGCGAAAATCGGTGTGTTGATGGGAACGGGGTATTTGTTTACAGAGGAGATTATTAGCACGGGCGCGATCTTGCCGAACTTCCAGCAGG
>CALECP010000120.1 GCA_937949915.1 uncultured Anaerolineae bacterium | reverse complement strand
CTATATGTATCTCACATTATCACTCTATTGTCATCTAATACTTTTCCAGAGTTCTCAGATCATATACATACCACCACCTATGGTGGTGGTAGTTGATTGTCTAATTATTGGGGTGCATTATACTGCTCCTTGATACCCTGCTTTGACGATCTCCTCGAACATGCGTGGCGTTGTCCACTGTTGCTTGCGGGGCAGCGTTTGGTTTTCTCGTACCATTTCTCGCACTGATTTTGTCCCATGTTTTCATTTGTACCATTCCTGTGTACCTCCATGTGGTTGTCCATAAAGATACGATAGAGTGGTAGTGTTTTGCTCGATCGTTTTGTTGTATCTACTGGTAGGGTTTTACTCGGCCGAAAACACTGAATATCGAGTTTAGAAACACCAGTAGTAAATCGGTTTTCTCGTTTACACGCTGCACGTATTCTACATTGTTTCTTCCGTCGTATCGGCGATTCAACGCGCCAAACTTTGCTGTATAGTTACTCCTGATTAAAGTTTTTCCGAGTTTTCAGGATAAACGGGTATTGGTTGGCGGGCATCATGCATCGATTATATCGTCAGATGGTTCGGAGTCGGCCGCACTGCCAGAAAATGTTGGCAAAGGCCACCCCGTCGCTCGCCAAACGCGCCGCAACCACCACCGCGCCAGCCACAAAACGATGAGCAATGGCAAGCCCACAATCGCCAGCCAAATCAACAAGTCGGCCAAGCCCTGCAAGAAATTGAGCAGAAATTCGACGGCGTTTCGTGCTGTGCCTTGCGGTTGCCATGATGCGATCTGGATCGGCCGCGCATCGCTATCTGGTATCAATGAAACGGTGATGCTTGAATAGTCGGCCGATTCACGCAGATATTTCAGTCGTCCCGCAATCACCTCGATCTCTTCTTGAAGACGGCTCAACTCCCGATTGACATCAAGTGCTTCCTCCACATTCTGTGTCTCATCCAAAAACGTCTGCACCCGCGCCTCAGTCGCTTGCAAATTGTCGAGCCGCGCCGAGAGATCAACAAATTCGTCTGTCACGTCCCGGCCGCTCGTGTTTTCGTTGATGATGTCGAGCGCATCTCGTTTGACATCATCGATCACGGCTTGGAATTGGTCGGAAGGAACGCGCAGCGTGATGGTGGCGCGTTTGCGGGTGTCGTCGTTGTACGCTTGCGATAGCTGGCTGTCTACCACCCACCCGCCAAGTGCGGCCGCTTGACGGCCGAGTTTGATCGCCATCGCTTCCGGGTCAGCGACGATCAGTTCGATATAGCCATTGCGGATGATGACACGCTCTTGCACCGGGTTCGCAGCAGCACCTTGTGACGATACGGCCGCTAATTCATACACGGCCTCTACCTTTACGTCTACCTCATGCTCAACCTCAACCACAACCTCTTCCACAACCTCAACATTTTCATAATAAATGTCGCTCGATGACTCGCTATGGTCAGCACCACTATTACCACAGCCGATCAGCAGTAGCGCAATCAGTAAAAAAAGGGAGCATTTCTTTATTTTCATCGTATTTATCATCGTACTCTCCGTTAGATTTATTTGTTCGCTTTGATGATAGAACGTGGGTAAGTAGAGAAAAGTTCCAAAACAGTATGCGTAAAAAATACCACGCCACCTGGTCATATTGGCTGTCTATTGGTGTCAAATCATGGTGATTATTGCAGCGTCAATTTTGCTATAGTTAGCATCCTCTATAAGTTTTGATAAAGGATGTATTTTAATGACAACAGCTTCAGTAAACTCCCAGCAATTTAAAAAAAGTAAATTTCAGCAAGAGTGGTTCAGCAATATCGTTCCCGATTTGTTATCGGGCATCGTAGTGGCTCTGGCACTCATTCCAGAAGCGATTGCATTCAGTATTATCGCGGGGGTTGATCCAAAGGTGGGGCTGTATGCCAGTTTTATCATTTCAGTGGTGACAGCCTTTATCGGCGGCCGCCCCGCCATGATCTCGGCCGCAACGGGCGCAATGGCATTATTGATGAAGCCATTGATCGCCACACACGGCGCGGCCGCTGGCTTGCAATATCTGCTGGCTGCTTCGATTTTGTGCGGTGTATTCCAATTCTTGTTTGGCGTACTCAAACTCGGCCGCTACATGCGCTATGTGCCAAAGGCGGTCATGATCGGCTTTGTCAACGCACTCGCTTACCTGATTTTCACCGCGCAATTTCCCGAATTTACGGCCGCGTTTGCCGAAAACCAAACGTTATTTATTCCGCTCGTTCTCATCGGATTGGCGATCATCTACCTGCTTCCTCGTTTGATCAAAGTGATTCCGTCTCCCCTGGTTGCGCTGGTGGGCATCACGGCCGGTTGGTACTTTTTGCAGGGCGATGGCAGCTTCATGGGCGGTCTTCGCACCGTCGGCGACATGGGCGCACTGCCCGACTCGCTCCCCCGCTTCTTCATTCCCGATGTGCCATACACACTCGAAACCCTGCAAATCATCCTTCCCTTCTCGCTTGCCCTCGCGCTCGTCGGCTTGATCGAATCGTTACTAACGGCGCAAATTGTGGACGACCTGACCGATACCGGCAGCAACAAAAATCAAGAAATGCGCGGTCAAGGCATTGCTAACTTTATCACCGGCTTCTTTGGCGGCATGGCTGGCTGTGCCATGATCGGACAATCAATTATCAATGTAGGCAGTGGCGGCCGGACACGTCTCAGCACATTCAGCGCCGGTGTCTTTCTCCTTGCCTTGCTCCTCCTGCTTGGCGATTTTGTGCAAATGATTCCGATGGCAGCCCTCGTCGCCATCATGATCATGGTATCGATCAACACGTTTGACTGGAGCAGCATCAAGGGCATGAAAGTACAGCCTCGCAGTGAAACGATCATCATGTTGGTCACGATGCTCACCGTGATTATCACGCACAATTTGGCGTATGGTGTGTTTGCTGGCGTAGCGTTGGCTTGCTTCTTCTTCACGCGCAAAGTAGCAAAGTGGAGTACAGTCGAAAGCACATTGCATGAGCCAACATTTACCCGCACGTACACAGTAAAAGGGCAAATTTACTTCGCCAGCACCGAAGATTTTGTCAACAGTTTTGATGTGAACGAGCCATTAAAGCAAGTCAACATCGACTTGAGTCAATCAGAACTATGGGATGCCACGGCCGTCGCCGCCATCGACAAAGTGGTTTTGCGCTTCCGCAAAAACGGTGTCCCCGTTTACATCACCGGCATGAACGAATTGAGCGAATGGATTCATGACCGCCTCGCCATCCATCAAGACCCGAACGCATCACTGGGCTTGCATTAACCCATCGTATCATCGGTACACGATTCATCGTGTACCGACGTGTTTACACCTTTTGTTCCGCCTTCAACTGCTCGATCAACGCTTCCATGTCGCCAAAACGGGCGACGGGTAAATCGAGGGTAGGGGGTGTTAGCGCGGCAGGCGGCACGATCAACGGCCGATCCCAATGCAGCATCCCTTTCGCTTTGGCTCGGCCGTCTCTAGCGATCCAGACGTAGTGCGTGTGAGCCTGCCATGCAGCATCCTCATACTGCACTTGAAAATGATATTTGTCATCGGCCGATTGCGAATAATACTTGACAGCCACATTGTATCCTCCGGCCGTGCGCGCCTCTTTGCCCAATGTATGACGCAATCGCCTAACTTCTGAATGATGATTCAAGATGCGATCAAACAGATAGATAACCGCCATAACGGCGCAGTAGAAAATGAAGCAAACCAGTGCAGCTAAGAAAAATGTGTCCATAGTAAAACCTCTACACGCTATACGGCAAATCATTCATATTTGTTGTCAATAACTAGATACTACGCGAAAAAACCAACGTTGATCTAACATTAAAATTATACAATCTTCGTGTAGATAAAGTTTCCTCGGTTCTTTTTCCCACTGCAATAACTCAACTGAACTTTATATCGCTTCGGATTTGTGGATTTTGCTAGAGAAAGGTTGACAGAAGCATGTTGCCTGTGTACTCTCATATTGATGAGAACATAAGTTCGCATTATGCAAAAAATGTAAACAATTGGTATTTAGCTTGAGGCTTGGTATGGAAGCTGTGCCTCATACACATGGAGAAAAAAACATGTTTGCACGAATTGATACGATGGGTCGGCCGATTCCGACCTCCGTCCGCCCCCGTGAGCCATCCAACAAATGGAGTGGTCACAAAACCAAGTATTTGGCGATCAGTCTCATTCTGGCTGTTGCCCTTATCGCGTTCGAGATATTTAATTTCGACACCACCAAATACGCTCTGACCGATCTACTCGGCGACGTAAGTTTCGCCGGGATCAAATGGGCGGCTATTCTCGCCATCGCCTTTTGTGGCATCGACTTTGCAGGGCTGTTGCGGGTCTTTACACCAGAGGTAGACGGCGGCACACCAAAAGATGTCAGCTATCTGATGGCAGCATGGTTGCTGGGCGCAACGATGAATGCGGTGATGACATGGTACGCTGTGTCCCTGACGCTGCTAACGCACGACATTGGCAATGAGGTGATTTCACGTGAGCAACTGCTACGTGTCGTCCCGATTTTTGTAGCAGTGCTGGTGTGGTTGACACGCATTTTGTTCATCGGCGCGTTGTCGATGGCGAATGAGCGGCTCTGGCTGGCCACGGCCGCCATTGAATCTGAAAAGCGAGCTGAAAAGAAAAGGGTGAATGCCCCGGCACGGCCGCATCGCCCCAGCACACGCATGACAGCGAACGAACGGCTTGTTCTACGGCCGCGTGAAGAAGAAAGCGCACCTGCGTTTGTTCCCCACGCCGCCCACGAAAATCTGGAAGCCCGGATGCCGTAACAAAAAACCGGGTAGGGACACGGTTAACCGTGTCCCTACCATTTTTTTACCGATTAGAAATCGTCAAATAAAAATCAGCCACCCAGCCCTCTTCACCCGCCACCGTTCGCACTTTTATCCAATTAAACCCATTCGCATCCACAGGCTGCACATCATCCAGCAGCGTCACAATCGTTTGTTCGCGCAAAATCTCTAGTTCCTCCCCATCTGTTCCCGCACGGTCGCGCAAGTATGCACCCGCACCGCCCGTATTTTCCACATAGGCACGGCGAATGATCGGTGTCGGTGTCGGTGTGGGCAAATTAGGATCGATTGTCTCTGTCGGAACTGGGGTATCGGGCTGGTTCTGGACAACCGGCGTGGTTGTCACGATCACGATGTTTGATTGGGTATTGGCGGCCGCCGTCGCGGCCGAATCGTTCAATGTTTGCTGATCTGTTTCGATTTGGCGACTTTGCTGAGTATTGTACGCCATCAAACCAACGCTGGTAGCAAACAATACCACCGCAGCCAACGTGAAAAAACTGGCGCGACGGAGCAGGGCTTCCCGTTCTAGCGCATAAAAACGTGCGCTCCCCCGGCGAATAGTGCGGTTGGCGATCAAGCCTGCGATCAAGCCGAGAATAGCGAGAAAAATCGGGATAAATGTTCCATCCATATCATAAGCCTCGTAATTAGCTTTGTAATTGTTCGGCCGTAATCGGGCCTTCGCGCACGATGCGGGGTGGCCAAAACGTGCAATCGACAATCGTCGAAGGCACACCGCCCGGTGTCTGGCCGCCATCGACCACGACCGCCACCCGTTCCGCCAATTGTGCCGATACAGTCCCGGCCGTCGTCGCCGGTGCTGCGCCCGACAAATTGGCACTGCTGCTGGCAACCGCGCCACCCGCTTGGCGAATGATGGCACGCGCCATCTCGTGATCGGGCAACCGCACCGCGATCCCGCCATTGGGCGAAATGACGGACGGTAAATCAGGATGCCGCTCAAAAATCAGCGTCAGCGGCCCCGGCCAAAAGCGTTCCAGCCAGTCGGTGATGCGTTCATTGTCTGGCACGATAGCAACCCGCGCCAACTGCGCCACATCGCTGACCAAAATCGGCAACCCTTTCGTGCGCGGCCGTTCCTTTGCCGCGTACAGTTTTTCTATCGCGGCCGTCGAAAAAGCAGCGGCCGCAATCCCATACACCGTGTCCGTTGGCAGCACGATCAACTGACCCGCCTGCAACAATGTGGCAGCGTGGGCAAACGTCTCGGCCGAGGGGGATAAAGCATCTGTCGTCATCTTAAATTTTGTTGTATCGAGACAATGCGATCATGTCCCGCATCGTCTCGGTGGCAGTCAATCGTCGCCTGGGGAAAGTAGCGTTTTGCCAGCGTGATTGTGTCTGCTCCTTGTTTCCAACCGATTTCCAAAAAAATCGCCCCGTCTGGGTGCAGGGCTGTTTGCGCTTGTCGCAGCAGCTCGTCGATCAAATCGAGACCTTCACGGCCGCCCCGCAACGCCATAGACGGTTCGTACAATTTTACAGCAGAGTGCAGGGTCGTCCACTCAGCATCTGTGATGTACGGCAAATTAGCGACAAGACAGGTGATGGTGTGCGCCCCCCGCGCTGCCAATGGTGTCAGTAGCGACCCATGATAAAACGTCACGGCCGCCTCATAATTAGCTGCATTTTGCTCGGCGACTGCCAGCGCAGCGGCCGAAAAATCGACTGCCTCCACCGCCATATCTAGCTCCAGCGCAAGACTGACAGCAATGCAGCCGCTCCCCGTGCCTACGTCGATGATGGTATGTGCCAACGGCCGGGCGCGTACCCAATCGGCCGCCATATCAACCAATTGCTCTGTCTCCGGCCGGGGGATCAGCACGGCCGGGCTGACCACAAAATCATATTGCCGAAAGGGTGCATGTCCCAGCAAATACGGTAGTGGCTCACCCGCACTGGCACGGCCGATCAGGTGCTTGTATGCGGCCGATTGCGCTTCATCTAGCTGCTCATCATCATGCGCGATCACGTATACTGGCTGCTTGCCCAGCACATGCGCCAGCAGTCGCCGCGCCGTCTGTTGCGGCCGATCATCGTTCAATTGCGTTGCGCCCTGTGTTACTGCATCCCGAATTAACATCGGCACAGATTATACGCGGGGTTACAATTGCGCCCATGATGAAAACCAATGCAGACAAAATCACCGATTTCCATTTGGCTATCGGCTCGCCCGTTCCTGATGAGCCGACCATGCCATCGGCCGACACCATGCGCCTCCGCCGCACCCTCATCCGCGAGGAGTACGAAGAAGTGATGGAAGCGTTCGACGGCTTGCTCAAATCAGACATCAACATCGTGCCATTGATGCACGAATTGGCCGACTTGCTCTATGTCGTCTACGGCACGTATATCCAGTTTGGGGTTGATGCAGATGCGGTATTTGATGAAGTTCATCGCGCCAATATGCAAAAAGCGAACGGCCCCCGCCGCGAGGATGGCAAAGTGTTAAAGCCCGATGATTTTGTCCCGGCCGATGTGACCCGTGTGATAGCAAAGATGCAAAAAAGTTAGAGCGCGGCCGCCACAGGCTGGCGATTGGCGATTGCTTCCTTCAAATTGACAAAAAATTGGCGTAAGGTGCGTTGGGCGATAGCATGGGCAAACGGCCGCACGGCCGGATTGCTCAGATGGGCTACGGCCGTAAAGGCAAGCACACCCCCTTGCGCGTTCTCGCTCAACGCAAAATCGCCTATGATCTCAAACTGACATCGTTCCCATACCGTCGTTGCGCGTAGCGACATCGCCTCTGGCGCAACCATATTTGACCACGCGATCTCAACCGGCAATGTGACAGCGCGTTCCCCCATCTGCACACCCACCTCAACCTGAAATAGCTCCCCCGGCACAATCGTTTGCCACGCCACGACGGCTGGTGTAATGTGTGCCGACACGGCCGGATCGGTCAGATATTGCCAAACGATTGATTGGGGTGCATCAAATTGAACAGAGCCTTCGTAACGCAAGGGGCGACAGGAGTGTGTGATCATCACGCTGCATTATAGAACCTGCTTCCGCCACCGCAATAGATCGGTAACAAAAAGGACGTTCCATTTGTTGGAACGTCCTTTTGTTTGTCGCCGGTAGTGCCTTGTGCTTACTGGCGAAAAAGAGGGGCGACCATAACGGTGCGCCCCGATTGTTTTATGGTAGCGTCAATACCTGACCAGCATAGATGTGGTCTGGATGTGAGATGCCGTTATAAGCAGCCAGTGAGGCCATTGAAATATCGAGTGATTCCGCGATTTGACTGAGTGTATCGCCTGGTTGTACCACATACGTCTCTGGTGCTGGAATGCGGAGCGTCTGGCCAATCTGCAACTCGTCCGTTGGGCTAATGCCATTGTACTCAGCCAACTCTTCGGCCGTTAGACCATAGTATTGCGCTACGAGAATCAATTGATTGCCCGGTTGTACAACATAGATGGTGTCTTCGGCAGCTTCGTCACCTTCAGCCGCTTCGTCGCCTTCAGCCGCTTCGTCGCCTTCAGCAGCTTCGTCACCTTCAGCCGCTTCGTCGCCTTCGGCAGCTTCGTCGCTTTCGGCAGCTTCGTCGCCTTCGGCAGCTTCGTCACCTTCAGCAGCTTCGTCACCTTCAGCAGCTTCGTCACCTTCAGCAGCTTCGTCACCTTCAGCAGCTTCGTCGCCTTCAGCAGCTTCGTCGCCTTCGGCAGCTTCGTCGCCTTCAGCAGCTTCGTCACCTTCGGCCGCTTCGTCACCTTCAGCAGCTTCGTCGCTTTCAGCAGCTTCGTCACCTTCGGCCGCTTCGTCGCTTTCAGCAGCTTCGTCGCCTTCGGCCGCTTCGTCGCTTTCAGCAGCTTCGTCGCCTTCAGCAACTTCTTCGCCTTCGCCATCAGCAGCTACAGCACCTTCGGTTGATTCATCACCTTCAGCACTCTCTTCACCACCACCGGCAAGGGCGGCCGCGATTTCAGCAGGCAACAAAACGCCGTCGATCACATGGATAACACCATTGCTTGCTTCGATGTCTGTCGCTGTCACTGTCACGCTATCGTTGAGCATCACTGTGCCGTCGGCAACCATGATGCTGATTTCTTGACCAAACAACGTTGGTGCAGATTGCAGTGTGACAACTGTTTCAGCCAAAACTTCCCCTTCGATCACATGGTATGTCAGGATGTCGGTCAGTGCGCCTGATGGGTCTTCTAGCAAAGATTCAACTGTGCCTTCTGGCAAAGCCGCGAACGCATCGTCGCTTGGTGCGAGGACTGTGAATGGGCCTGCGCCAGCATCGGCAAATGTTTCTGCCAAACCTGCGGCCGTCAATGCAGCCAACAATGTTTGGAATGTACCTGCTTCTGTTGCTACTTCCGCAATTGTGCCTGTGTCGCCTTCAGCAGCAGCGTCGCCTTCGGCAGCAGCGTCACCTTCAGCCGCAGCATCGCCTTCAGCAGCAGCGTCACCTTCGGCAGCAGCGTCACCTTCAGCAGCAGCGTCGCCTTCAGCAGCAGCGTCGCCTTCAGCAGCAGCGTCGCCACTTTCTGCACCTGTGTTGACAGCAATCGTTACAGGTATATCAACATCTGGTGTTGCGCCTCCACATCCGATGAGGAACATGGTCAAGCAAATTACGGAAATAATCAGTTTTTTTGTCATTGTTTTCAACTCCCTTTGATTTAAATAAGGTAGATTATCAATTGAAACATTTGCCAACTCACTCCCCATTTTCCGAGGTTGTTTCGGTATTTGTTTCGCTTGTTTGTTCGACGAAGATCACAATACCCTGTGTACTGTGTTCACGCCCTTCTAAATTTTTCGCACCTACAGCCAGTTCGAATCGTCCTGTAGCAGGGGCGACCCATTCTGGCTGGTACTTGAACTCGATTTTGTTTGCGGCCGCCAATGTTTTGACCACTTCATCATTGACCAACAGCCACACTTGCTCAAGCCCGCGTGTGTCTGTGATGTCGGCCGTGACAGAAATGACGTTGCCCGGATTGAGAATCAAGCCATCGGCCGGGGCTGAAAGGCTAATCTCAGGCACGGCCGGGGTGGGCATTGGTTCTGTTTCGCTGACAACGACCGTTGGTGTCGGCGTGACTGTGTTTGTCACAACCACCGTTTCACTCAACGCGAGTGTTGGGGTAATTGTTGCCTCTTCAGTGACAGCAACGTCAACAGTAGCATCGGCCGGGACAGCAACAGTCGGCACAACGGCCGTTTGCGTAGCAGCATAATCTGCCAACGGGCCAGCTTGTTGCGTCAACTGCACACGCAGCCCCATTTGTGCATCATCGACGGCCGCTCGTTCACTTTCCAATGTGCTAATGGTGTTTTGTAAACCCACGGATGCGATCTGTTGTTCACTCAATGATTGGTATAGGAAGATAAACGCTGATAGCAGAACAAGCATCAACATCAACAACGTGAGACCAACCCAGACCGGCATCGTTTGTTTCATAACTTACCATAGGAATAAGACACACTTATTCCTATTTTAGACACAATTTGTGCAAAGTGTATTCGCATAGCCTATTTTACGCTTTATGGCAGCGTTCTGCTAGTTGCTTATGCAAAGACAGATCGCTATAACCGTCCCGATGTTGAAACAACTATTGCTCGGTGGGGGTATTTTGACGGCCGCAACGGTCGGCTATGGCGTTTTGATCGAAGCAAAACGGCCGATCATCGAACGCATCACCATCCCCATTGACAACCTGCCGCCCCAGCTCGATGGCATGACGATTGTGCAATTGAGCGACTTTCATCCGGCCGGATCGCACCGCTCTACTTTGCTCAAAGCGATTGAGATCACGCGCCAACTTGCCCCTGACCTGATCGTGCTAACGGGCGACTATGTAGATCGTAACGCTGCCGAAGCGTTGCGCTTGATCGTGCCATTTAGCACACTGTCTGCGCCGCAAGGGGTGTATGCGTGCCTGGGCAACCGGGATATATGGGAGGCTGTGCCGCGCCGAGAGCAAATTGTCACGTATAGTTTGGCGTATGCCGGGATTCCGCTACTGAAGAACGCGCATGTGCGGCTGCCGAATGGATTGGTGCTGGCTGGCATACGCTGCACACCGCTCGAAGCGGCCGACCTGCCCCGCGCCCTCGACGGCGTAACGGCCGCCGACACTGTGATCGCGCTCGTCCACCGTCCTGACTTCGCCGATGCGTTTGCCCAAGACGGCCGTATCGCCCTCCAGCTATCTGGTCACACACATGGCGGACAAATCGTCGTGCCAGGAATGCGGCCGCCCCATTTGCCCCATTACGGCAAAAAATATGTGGCTGGTAAATACCGCATCGGCCGCATGTGGCTCTATGTTAACCGGGGCATCGGCACAGGCAGCTACCCCATTCGCCTAAACTGCCCGCCCGAAGTGACCCATCTGACCTTGATCGCTGCTCGCTCCTAAAAATCACCCATGAAACAATCGCCCTCTCGCTCCCTGATTTTTATTGCATTCGCCAGCTTTATCGGGCTTGGCTTGTTCGATGGATTGTTTGGCGTGGCGTGGCCGTCCATCAAACAAACATTTGGACTGACCAATGACGCGCTCGGCCCGTTTTTTGTGATCAGTATGCTTAGTGCGGTCGGCGCGTCTGCCATCATCGGCTGGCTGATCGAGCGGCGCGGCTTGGCGTTTGTGCTGATCGCCAGCTTTGTGCTGATGGCGGCCGGACTCTTGTTGATGATCGGTATGCCGGTGTGGGCATTGTTTATCGCGGCCGCCATTATTCGCAGCGCGGGGGTGGGGTTGCTTGACGGGGGGATGAATACGTTCGCCGCACTTGCGTTCCGGCCGCGCATCGTCAATTGGCTTCATGCGTCGTTTGGTGTCGGCACAACCATCGGTTCGTTTTTGATGACGGCCGTGCTGGCGTTTGATCTCAGTTGGCGCGTCGGATTGGGGGCGATGGCTGCGTACATGTTGCTCATGGGCATCGCCTTTATCGCCACGCGCCAGCGCTGGGTGTACACGGTTGCCGATGAAAAAACGGCCGATCTGCCATACGCGGCCGTTTCCAATACCAAGCCGCATAAACAACCGGTTGTGATCGCTGGGGTGCTGTTCTTTTTCCTCAATACAGGTCTCGAAGCGGGGGTCGGCACATGGGCATTCACCTTGCTCAACGAAGGGCGCGGCATCGACATCGTGAAGGCCGGAACGTGGGCTAGTTTGTATTGGGGCGCGTTTACGGTCGGCCGTATTTTGCTCGGCTTTATCGAGCAAAATCAATCGCGGCTTATTCGCATAGCGACCGTGAGCGCGTTGTTGGGTGCGATTTTGCTATGGCTCAATCCCGCGCCCATTTTCAATGTTATTAGTTTGATGATGATCGGGATCGCTCTCGCCCCGATTTTTCCCGCTCAAATTTCGCTCACGCCAGCGCGGGTGGGGCAGGCGCTCTCTTCTCGCGTGGTGGGGTATCAGGTGGCGGCCGCGGCCGTGGGCGCGACTGTCTTTCCCAGTATTGCTGGCTGGCTGGGGGACGCATGGACGCTCGAAGCGATCCCACTTTTGATGGTCGCCATTGCGCTCGGTCAACTGTTGCTTAATGAATGGCTCAATCGGGCGGGCCATACCGCGTAGTGACACGGTTAACCGTGTCACTACAGGATAATCGCCAAAAATTAACGATATTCAATCGTCATCAATTCTTCACCAACGCTGATCGATTCGACAGATGTGAAGTCAAGATCA